>DAINNP010000144.1:0-6298 GCA_036735785.1 Rhodoferax sp.
GTGCCGGCGATCGAGTCGATACGCCGGCTCTACCAACGGGGCGTGGAGCAGGGCGTGTTCCGCGAGGGGCTGGATCCGGTGGACATTCACGCGTCCATCTCGGCGCTGACGTTTTTCAACGTGTCCAACCGCCACACCTTCGGGCTGATCTTCAAGGACAAGGCGCGCTCTGCCCAATCGGCCGACCGGCGCGCCAGCATCACCGACATGGTGGTGCGCTTCGTGCGCAAGTAATTCCTTTCCGGCATAACAGCTTTCCCCGTTATGCCCGGTTGATTTAGGGAAAACCCGCAAACTTAAAAACTAACTAGTTCGTACATTATTGGAAGTGAGACTTTCCGGAGATCTGTGTGCTCAAAAAATTGATTGATGGCTATTGCCGACTGCTGGGGTATGTCATCGCCGCCGCTCTTGCGCTGATGGTGGTGCTGGTGTTCGGCAACGTGTTCATGCGGTATGCGTTCAACTCGGGGCTGACCGTGTCGGAAGAGTTGTCCCGCTGGTTGTTTGTGTGGGTCACCTTCTTGGGCGCCGTGATCGCTTTGCGCGACAACGCCCATTTGGGTACCGACATGCTGGTGGGCAAGTTCGGACCCAAGGGCAAGCGCTTTGCCATGGGCGTGTCGTTGCTCTTGATGATCTGGTGCCTGTGGCTGATCTTCAAAGGGACTTATGACCAATTCCTGGTCAACAAGGATTCCGACAGCCCGGTGATGGAGGTCTCCATGGGCTGGTTTTATGCCGGTGGCATGGTGTTCTCGGCGCTGAGTTTTCCGATCCTGGCGCTGGATTTGTTCCGCCTAGTGACCGGCCAAATTGCCGACAAGGATCTGATGTTGATTCAGGAATCCGAAGAAGCCCCCCACTAAGCCCCGGAGCCCATTGTCATGACGATCATTATTTTTCTGGGTTCCTTGATGGCAGCAATGGCCATCGGTGTGCCCATCGCTTTTTCTCTGCTTTTGTGCGGTGCCGCCCTGATGTGGCACCTCAACATGTTCGATGCGCAAATCCTCGCGCAAAACCTGCTCGAGGGTTCCAACAGTTTCCCGCTGCTGGCAGTGCCTTTCTTCATGCTGGCCGGTGAAATCATGAACGCAGGCGGCTTGTCCCGCCGCATCGTGAACTTTGCGATGGCGCTGGTCGGCCACGTCAAAGGGGGTTTGGGCTATGTGACGATCGTGGCTGCGGTGATCATGGCTTCGCTATCCGGCTCTGCCGTGGCTGATGCCGCGGCCTTGACGGCCTTGCTGCTGCCCATGATGGTGGCTGCAGGCCACGACAAAGGTCGCTCCGCGGGCCTGATTGCATCGGCCGGGATCATTGCGCCGGTCATTCCGCCGAGCATCGGGTTTGTGATCTTCGGCGTGGCCGCCAACGTGTCCATTTCCAAGCTGTTTATGGCGGGCGTGTTTCCGGGTTTGATGCTGGCACTCTCGTTGGTGGTGACCTGGTGGTGGCTGGCTCGCAAAGAGCACATCACCCCGCCGCCCCGCAAGACCATGGCCGAAGTGCTGGATGCCATGCGGCTGGCCACCTGGGCGCTGGTGTTGCCCTTCATCATCGTGTTCGGGCTCAAGTTCGGCGTTTTCACCCCCACCGAGGCTGCGGTTGTGGCGGCGGTGTACTCCTTGTTCATCTCGACGGTGATCTACCGCGAGCTGACCTTCGCCAAGTTGATTCCGCTGTTTATCTCTGCGGCCAAAACCAGCGCGGTGGTGATGTTCCTGGTGGCTGCTGCGATGGTCTCAGCCTGGCTGATTACCGTGGCAAACCTGCCGGCCCAGGTGGTGGAGTTGCTCCAGCCGCTGCTGGACAGCCCGCGCCTCTTGATGTTCGCGATCATGGTGCTCGTCATTGTGGTGGGTACCGCCCTGGACATGACGCCCACCATCCTGCTGCTGACTCCGGTGTTGATGCCTGTCATCAAGGCCGCAGGCATTGACCCGGTGTACTTCGGTGTGCTGTTCATCATCAACAACGCCATCGGCCTGATCACACCGCCGGTAGGCACGGTGCTCAATGCCGTGGCCGGTGTGGGCAAAGTCCGGATGGATGAGGTCACCAAGGGCGTGGTGCCTTTCATGATTGCCCAGTTCGCCATCATGTTTTTGATGGTGCTGTTCCCGCAACTCGTGATGGTGCCGGCCCGCTGGTTCTATTGAAATCATTCCAAGCCTGTGCGTGATGGGTACGCCACGCACAGGATTCTTATTCACCGCGTACGCCTGCTTTTTACATTTCTAACTGTCCAGGAGACAACTCATGAAACGACTGTTTATCAAATCCGTCTTGGCAACTGTGGCGATGGCTGCTTGTGGGCTGGCAACCGCTCAGGACATCAAAGAGCGCACCATCAAATTCGGCCTGAACAGCCCCGAAGGTCACCCCGCTGTGGCCGGTATGCGCAAGTTTGCATCCGCAGTCGAAGCCAAATCCGGCGGCAAGATGAAGGTGCAGTTGTTCTTGAACGGCTCTTTGGGTAGCGACCAAGCCACCCTGTCCGCACTCAAGGGCGGCACCGTGGAAATGGCCGTGATGAACTCCGGCATTCTGGCAAGCGAAGTGAAGGCTCTGGAAGTGTTTGACTTCCCCTTCATGTTTGCCAACGAGAAGGAAGCAGATGCGATTGTGGACGGCCCTATCGGCCAGAAAATGCACGCTGCCTTGGCGGACCGTGGCATCGTGGGTCTGTCTTACTGGGAGCTGGGTTTCCGCAACATCACTACCGGTAAAAAAGTCATCAACAAGGTGGAAGACATTGCCGGCCTGAAGCTGCGCGTGATCCCCAACGCCATCAACGTGGACTGGGTGAAGGCACTGGGCGCAAACCCCACGCCGCTGCCATTCCCTGAGGTGTACGCCGCTCTGGAGCAGGGAGCGATTGACGGCCAGGAGAACCCGATCGCCGTGATCGCCGCCAACAAGTTCTGGGAAGTGCAAAAGAACGTGGCCCTGACCAACCACCAGTACAACCCCCAGTCCGTGATCTTCAGCAAAAAGGTGTGGGACACCATGTCTGCTGCTGAAAAGAAAATCATCGACGAGTCCGCCGACGAAGCGGTGAAAGCCCAGCGTGAAGCCAACCGTGCCGCCTTGAACAACAACCTCGAGTTGCTCAAGAAAAACGGAATGACCGTGACGACTCTGCCAGCCGCAGAAATCGCCAAGCTGCGTGAGAAGATGAAGCCCGTGATCGACAAGCACAGCGCTGCCCTGGGCACCGTTGTGGCTGATGTGCAGGCCGAGTTGGCCAAGATGCGCAAGTAATCACGCCGAGCGGAGCGGCCTGCAAGGGCTGCTCTGCGTTTGATTCCATCTTCTCTAGAGGTTTGTATGAAAGTCCTGATGCTCCACGGCATTAACCACAACATGTTCGGCAAGCGCGATCCAGTGCAGTACGGCACCATCACGCTCGATGAAATCAATGCCGACCTGACGGCCTTGGGCCGCGAACTGGGTGTGGAAGTGGAGACCTTTCAAACCAACCATGAAGGCGCCATGTGCGAGCGCATTCACCAAGGTTTCATCGACGGTGTGGACGCAGTCCTTATCAATGCCGGCGCCTGGACGCATTACAGCTATGGCATCCGCGACGCGCTGGCCATCCTGACCTGCCCCATCGTCGAGTTGCACATGTCCAATATTCACGCCCGTGAAGAGTTTCGCCACAAATCGGTGTTTGCGGAAATCGTCAAGGGCCAAATCGCAGGCTTCGGCGCGGACAGCTACCTGCTGGCCCTTCGCGCCGGTGTGTCTGCGGCGAAAGCTGCGAAAAAATGATCATCAACGGCAATACAGAGCTTATTGTTCACCTCGGTTACCCGACCCACGCTTTCAAAGCGCCCATGATCTACAACCCCTGGTTTGAAAAGGCCGGGGTTAATGCGGTGGTGGTGCCCATGGGCTCCAAGCCCGAAGACTTCCCCGGCTTTTTGCGCAGCGTGTTCAAGCTCTCCAACATCCGGGGCGCCTTGATCACCATGCCGCACAAGGTGACCACCACCACGTTGGTGGACGAGCTGTCCCCCACGGCCCAGATTGCTGGTGCCTGCAACGCCGTGCGCCTGGGGCCGCAAGGCCAGTTACAGGGCGACATGTTCGATGGCGCCGGCTTCGTGCGCGGGGTGCTGCGCAAAGGGCTGGTGCTCAAGGGCGCACGCGCTCTGGTGGTAGGGAGCGGTGGCGTGGGCTGTGCGATTGCCGCATCCCTGGCAGCCGAAGGCCTGTCGGCACTGGCGCTATTTGATGTGAATGCAGAGGCCGCTGAGGGGCTGGCAGCGCGCTTGCGCCAGCATTACCCGCAGATTGATGTCACCACCGGCTCTACCGATCCGGCAGGTTTCGACCTGGTGGTGAACGCCACGCCGCTGGGCATGAACGAGGGTGACGCTATGCCCCTCGATGTGTCGCGCCTGTCAGCCAGCACCTTCGTGGGCGAGGTGGTCATGAAAACCGAGACCACCGCATTTCTGGCGGCAGCCATTGCACGTGGCTGCCAAGTACAGGTGGGGTCGGACATGTTGTTTGAGCAGATTCCGGCGTATCTGGAGTACTTCGGCCTCCCCAGCACCCATGCCGATGAGCTCCGCGCATTGGCTACTTTGCAGTACCAGTAAGCCTGCAAGCAGGCCTTGTTCCGGGGCCCTTTTTTAGGCGTTTACCGGGTGGCTGTGAGCAGCCACTCGCGGCGGAACAGCCAGTCCTGCACCTGCCAGAGGTTGTCCCGCGTGACCTCGCCGTCCTTGTGGCGGCTCTTCACGTGCCAGCGCTGGGCCAGCAGAGTGCAATCGGGCAGGCAGGAGGGCGGCTCGTTCAAGTCCTCTTGTAGCCAGACCACGGCATCAAATTCATTCAGCAAGCGCGCCAGCCGTTCCTTGGGCGGCATCTCGGGGTAGAGCGCGCCGGTGTTGCGGCCTTCCGCGTCATAGGGCGTGATGCGCGCGCCATGTAACTGGAAGTGATAGCGCTCGTATTGCCCGGTGAACCCGTTGGGCACAGCGACCCGCTGGCCCTTCATTTGCGCTTCTATGGCTGGGCTGTAGCCCGCTTCGTCTTTGGAGATAGGCTGCACCATGAGGGTGAAGCAGCCATACACCGCCAGCACGGCCACAAGGCTGGCATTGCCCGCCCATGATTTTCGATAAAAACCGGCGATAGCCGCTGTAATACCTGCGCCTGCAGCTATTAAAGTAATAGCGACTTCGCCGTTGGATGCCATCGACAAGTTCCCCATCACCCAGCTGATCCGACCGAGCATCACCAATGCCGGGACTGTGATCAGCAAGGTGAGCCAGAACCACAGACGGGGCAGCCGGTCCCACACCAATGCCATGGCAATCGCCACCGCCGGCATCGCGGGAATGACATAGCGCTCCGAGCGTTGGTTAGGCACGGTGAACACCACCAGCCACACCACGATCCAGGCCAGCAAGACCCAGAGCGCTGGGCTCAGGTTCGTGATGCGGCGCAGCTGCCCTGTATGGCGCAGGGCCAGCAGGCAAAAACCCAGCACCGGCAGCGCCAACAAGCCGCCGTTTGACGGGTAGGCCAGCAGCTGCGTCCACATGGGGTAAGGGCCCGACAGCGCGGCCTGCCAGTAGCCCATGCTGCTGGACATCTTGCCCGCGTTTTCTGCCACCACAAACTCTTGCCAGACACTGGCGGGGTCCGGGTCCAGCACAAACCACAGCGCAAAAATACCCAGGCCCAGCACAGCGCTCCAGCCGCACCCCAGCGTGGTGCGCACCGCGTTGCGCCAGCGCCAAGGCGTGCTCAGCAGCACCGCGCACCACAAGGCGGCAGCGGCTGGTGCCACCAGCGCAAAAGACTTGTAGGCCGCGCCCAGGCCCATGGCGATACCGAACAGGGTGTACGCCAAGGGGCCGGGCGTGGTTTCCGCACGGTACACGCTGCCGGCGGCGCTTGCGCGCAGGCGCAGCCACAGCACCCACCACATGGGCAAGGCCAGCCAGAAGGTCTCGGGCGCGGAGGTGAGGTACACCCGTCCGTAGCGGAAGGTGGAAAAAAACAGCAAGTACAAGGCAGCGGCCACACAAGCGGTGCGCAGCCGGCTCGATGCCTCGCTCATCCGGTAGGCAAAAAACGCCAGCAGGGCGGTGGTGGCAAAGGTGTAGGCAATGCTGGGCAGGCGCAATGCGAACAAACTCCAGGTCTCCCCCCAACCGCCGGCCACCATGGCCTGCCAGATCAGCAGAGGCGGCTTGGTATTGCGGGTGCCCACCAGCTCGGACTGCAGCGGCAGCCAGTGGCCGCTCTCGGCCGTCATGCGGGCGAT
>DAINNP010000145.1:0-4540 GCA_036735785.1 Rhodoferax sp.
GACATCATGGGTGAAATCAGCGCGGCCAGTAACGAGCAAAGCGCCGGGGTGAACCAGGTCGGTGAAGCGGTTACCCAAATGGACCAGGCCACTCAGCAAAACGCAGCCTTGGTGGAGCAGATGGCAGCAGCAGCCAGCAGCCTCAAGAGCCAGGCTAACGACCTGGTGCAAGTGGTGGCGGTCTTTAAGCTGGGCAATGAAGGCCACACCGGTGGCTACAGCGGAGCAAGCCATGTGGCAGCGCCAGCCAAACCGGCTGCAGTGCGCAGCAACCCTCCGCAGCAGAGCAACTTTGCAGGACCGGAGCGGCGCGCCGTCACACACACCACCCCAAAGGCCTCAACGCCCAAGCCAGCGGCTGCACCAGCCGCCAAGCGTCCTCCTGCCAAAGCACCCCCTGTCTTGGTAGCACATGCGCCGACACCGCCCAAAACCAGCAGCAAGGTCACCCCTGCTGGCGGGGATGATGATTGGGAAACTTTTTAAGGCGACTGCTTGAGGGGGCTGCGGTGCTCCAGGTGCTCTAGGTACTGGGCAATGCCGTCTCCCTCGCGCTCCAAAAAGCGCTGCACGGCATCCGCAAAGGCCGGGTGTTGCAACCAGTGGGCACTGCTGGTCCGGGTGGGGAGCAGGGCGCGGGCCATTTTGTGTTCGCCTTGTGCGCCACCTTCAAACCGCCGGTAGCCGTTGGCAATACACCATGCGAGCGGTTGGTAGTAGCAGGCCTCAAAGTGGAGGCAATCCACCTGTTCCATGGCCCCCCAATAGCGCCCGTAGGCCACACAGTGTTGGGGCTCAAATGTGCCATCAGCGCTCATGGATGCTGCACCAATTGCTATCAAACTGCTAGCAATTGGCTGCCCGTCTCGCTCCGCCACAAACAAGAGCCAATGCTCCGGCAGCTGCGTAGCCATGCGCTGAAAGAAGTCTGGCGTCAGGTAGGGTGGGTTACCGTGTTCCCTGTAAGTATTGGCATAACAGCGGTAGAAAAAAGCCCAATCTTCAGGGCTGATCTCAGCGCCACGGCTGTGCCTGAAGTGCACGCCCGCTTCTGCCACCTTTCGGCGTTCTTGTTTGATTTTTTTGCGCTTTTCCTGGTTCAGGCTGGCCAAAAAATCGTCAAAGTCGGCATAGCCCTCCGCACGGTTGTGCCAGTGGAATTGCACGGTGTGCCGCTGCATCCAGTGGGCGGAGTCTGTGGCTTGCAGATCAGCCTCGGCACCGAACAACATGTGCGCAGACGAAATATGCTGGTCTGCGCACCAGCGCTGCACCGCTTGGGTCAGGGCAGCTCTGGCGTCCGCGTCCTTGGCAAGCAAACGGCTGCCCGGCACCGGGGTGAAAGGCACCGCAATCACGGCTTTGGGGTAGTAGGGAAGGCCATGCTGTTCATAGGCACTGGCCCACGCCCAGTCGAACACGTATTCCCCGTAGGAGTGGTCTTTGAGGTAAACCACGCAGGCGCCTGCCAGCTCCGCGCCTTGGTGCAGGGTGAAGAAATGGGGGCGCCAGCCGGTGGCAGGTGTTGCGCTGCCACTGTCATGCAAGGCTGCCAGGTAGGCATGCCGCATAAATGGCGTCGGCTGGCTTTGGCTGAATAGCAGGGCGTCCCATGCGGACGCGCTGACCGCAGAGGGCGCTTCTGACACCCGGATGACATAATCAGCGTTACCCATTTAGCGCTCCGCGCGGCAGCCGCAAAGGGTCTGCAATGCAGGCCTGGCTGTGAACTTCCTTCTGCTGGTTCATGACTCTCAAACTGTGCGTTGCGCAACTCAATTTCATCGTCGGTGACCTGAACGGTAATGTCATAAAAATCGTCGATGCGGCCAACCGGGCTTATGCGGACGGCGCGCGCTTGCTATTGACGCCAGAGCTTTCCATCTGCGGTTACGCCGCGGAGGACCTGTTTCTTCGGCCCGCATTTATGCAGGCCTGTGATGATGCCGTGAAATCGGTCGCGCAGCAGCTTGCCGGGTTAAAAGGGATGGCGGTGGTGGTGGGGCATCCAACGGGAGGCGATAGCCGCACACGTTCTGTTGCAGTCCAAAGCCGCTTCAATGCAGCTTCGGTGCTGTGCGAGGGGCAGGTCGTTGCCACCTACGCCAAGCGCGAATTACCCAATTACCAAGTGTTCGATGAGCGCCGCTACTTCACGCCGGGTCAGGGTGTGTGTGTGTTTGAAGCGGGCGAGGGCAGAGACCGCGTCAAAGTAGGCCTGCTGATTTGCGAGGATGCCTGGTTTGAAGAACCCGCCCGCTTGGCTCAAGAGGCGGGCGCTGAGTTGCTGGCTGTCATCAACGCGTCTCCTTTTCATGTGGGCAAGGGTTACGAGCGCGAGGCCCGCATGGGCGAGCGTTGCAGGGCTACCGGTTTGCCCATGGTCTACGCACATCTGGTAGGTGGGCAGGACGAGGTGGTTTTTGAAGGCCACTCCTTCGCCTTGAATGCAAACGGCTCTGTCGGTGGCCGGGCGCCGAGTTTTCAAGAGAATGTCTTTCTGGTGAACGTAGATAGAGCGGGTAGTGCTATTCAATTAATAGCATCTATCGAGCCTGAGCGCTCCGCGGAGGCTGATCTGTGGGATGCCTTGGTGTTGGGCGTGCGCGACTACATTGGCAAAAATGGTTTCCCCGGCGCTTTGTTGGGTCTGTCTGGTGGCATTGACTCGGCCCTGGTTTTGGCGATCGCTGTCGATGCGCTCGGTGCCGAAAAGGTGCGCACGGTCATGATGCCTTCTCCGTACACCGCGGACATCAGCTGGATCGATGCCCGGGACATGGCGGCCCGCATGGGCGTGCGGTATGACGAAATTTCCATCGTGCCGGAGTTCGAGGCTTTCAAGGCCTCATTGGCTTCAGAGTTTGCGGGGCGTGCAGAAGACACGACCGAAGAGAACATCCAGGCACGCATCCGTGGGACCTTGCTGATGGCCTTGTCCAACAAATTCGGCAGTATTGTGCTGACGACTGGAAACAAGTCTGAAATGGCGACCGGCTATTGCACGCTCTACGGAGACATGGCGGGCGGCTTCGCAGTCATCAAAGACCTGGCCAAAACCACGGTGTTCAAGCTCGCTTGGTGGCGTAATGCCCATGACCCTTACGGCACCGGCCTGGCCCCGATTCCAGAGCGCATCATCACCCGTCCTCCGAGTGCCGAGCTGCGGCCTGACCAGAAAGATCAGGACAGTCTGCCACCCTATGAGGTGCTGGATGGCATTCTGGAGCGCTACATGGAAAATGACGAGAGCATCGAGGCGATCATCGCTGCTGGCTACCGTGTAGAAGATGTAGAGCGGGTGACTCGACTCATCAAAATCAATGAATACAAGCGCCGCCAAGCACCCGTAGGAATCCGCGTGACGCACCGCAGCTTCGGCAAAGATTGGCGTTATCCTATTACTAACCGTTTTCGGGCCTGATTTTTTAACTGGACAAGCAGATGAAACAAATTACCGCAGTCGTCAAACCTTTCAAACTAGAAGAGGTCCGTGAAGCTTTGGCTGAATGCGGCGTGACAGGTTTGACAGTGACGGAAGTCAAAGGCTTTGGTCGCCAAAAAGGTCACACCGAGCTGTACCGTGGCGCTGAGTACGTGGTCGACTTCCTGCCCAAGATGAAGGTGGAAGTGGTGGTGAAAACCGAAGATGTGGATCGCTGTGTAGACGCCATTGTGAAAGCCGCGCATACAGGCAAGATCGGAGACGGGAAGATCTTCGTCACGAGTGTAGAGCGTGTGGTGCGTATTCGTACTGGCGAACAGGACGAGTCCGCCGTCTAAGCTTTCAGCTCAGGTGAGGCGCAAAGCGCGCCCACAGAGCAGCACCCCAAATCGCGGCGCACAGCAACAAACTTAGCAGCACTGCAGCGCTGCCGATATCCTTGGCCCGTTTGGACAGCGAATGCCATTCGGGGCCGACGCGGTCGACAACAGATTCGACCGCCGTATTGAGCAACTCCACGACCATCACTGCGACGACGCTGGCCGCCAAAACTGCGCATTCAACCCAATTTTGCCCGATGAAAAAAGAGGCCGGCAAAAGGACCAATGCCAGAATACATTCTTGCCTGAAAGCTGTCTCGTTCCACCCCGCCTGCAATCCGGCCCATGAGTAGCGGGTAGCGTGAAGCACGCGGCTTAAACCCCGGCGCAGCTTCTGAGGATTTACCGCAGGATCAACAGGGGGCAGGGATGGGGCTGGCATAGATGGATGTCTTTGTATTCAGCGGCTCATGGGCGCGGAATGGACCAGGCGAGTGCCCGCCAGCACATCGTGCCAGAACTGGTTTTGGGGGTGAAAGCGACTCAAAATCGCCCAGACGGCGATCCAGCCTATGCAGATCACCGTGATCTCTGGGCCAGACAGTTGAAATGGATACACCGCAGCCAACGGTGGCAAAAACCAGACCCAGCTCAATACGTAGCGCCCCAGTGCCCGCAGCTGGGTGATTTTTTGGCCATCGACACCCACCACGCGGATGTTCCAGGTTTTCATCGCGAGCGTTTGGCCGTGCGCCCAAAACCACACAAAGTAAAT
>DAINNP010000145.1:4640-6288 GCA_036735785.1 Rhodoferax sp.
TTCAGTGCTGCCCATTCGGCCATCCGGCTGTGCAGTGTCTCTTTGTCTGCCGCGGACATGGCAGAAAAATTTTGCGATAAAGCGATCCACTTCCTGCGGTGTCCGTCGGCCAAGCTGTCCCAGCTCTCTTTCAGAGGAGTCAGTGCAATTTTTTGTCCTGCACTCAAGGCCGTCCAGTTCAAATTGGTCGAAGCGGGTACGCTCGGCAGCACTGAGGCGGTCTGACCGTGGGCCGGAGCGCTGAAACCCAGGCAAGTTGCTACGAGACATGCAGCGATCAAGCCCACAGGTATGAGGTTGAAATTGCTGGAGAAGTGCTTCATAAAGAGTCGGGTGCTCTCTGACTTATTTTTCTTGGTTCGTACGTAAAAATTGTGCAAAACCAGGGTCGGTGTAGGCCGCCGGTGGCAAAGGATCTGTCAGTAGTTGAATGTCCACATCGGCAATTTCCTGGGCGCTGAACTCGTCCTGCAAGGTGTCGATGACCAACATGCCGGCGATCAAGGCGAGCAAAGGCAACCAAGAGCCCAACTGCATCCAAAGACTTTTGAATCCGGATCCCATCTGCATGCCGGCTTGCCCGGCAGACGCCAATACCGCTTGGCTGGCTGATACTGGTTCGAGAACAATTTTGCGTTTTGCCACCGCTTGAACACGGGCCGCTTTGAGCCGCTCTGTAATGTCGTGAGGCAGGTCTTGTGCGCCCTCATGGAGGCGCGAAGCAATTGCACGGGCCACGGCTTTCTCAATATCAGCACCTGAACGGTGCGCTACAGTTTTTTTCATAGCCGGATTCCCTTTCCTCTTAACGCATTGCCCAAGGCTTGCACCGCTCGGGAACAGTGTGTTTTTACGCTGCCTTGTGAACAGCCCATCGCAGTCGCAGTTTCCGCGACATCCATATCCTCCCAATAACGCATCAGGAAGGCTTCCCGTTGACGGGGCGGGAGTCGTAAAACCTCTTCTTCAATAGATCTCAGGGTTTGTGCCCGTTCTGTCTGGGTTTCTGTGCTCTCTGACTGTTCGCCGCCTTGGTCGGTGACCAGAGATTCGAGTAGATTGAAATCTTCGTCTTCAGTTCCTGATTCGAAGTCACTGAGCGTCGAAAACAATGCGCTGTAAGTCTTTTGCCGGCGAAACCAGTCGAGGGTGCTGTTGGACAGGATACGTTGAAACAGCATAGGCAGCTCATCCACGGGCTTGTGTCCGTAGTGTTCAGCCAGTTTCATCATGCTGTCTTGAACAATGTCAAGGGCGGACTCATCGTTGCGGACGTGGTACGCCGCACGTTTGAAGGCCCGTTTTTCAACACTCTTCAAAAAGTCGGAAAGTTCTTTTTCGGTTGCCAATTGACAAGGCCATCGCTGGCAAAAAAAGGGGGCGCACCGTGCACTTGGAGCGTGCATTCGGCGGCATCAACGTCGCAGATTATTGCACTTCAAGCTTGTCTGCTCGTTGCCTTCTCAGGGATGGGGTGCCAGCAATGCCATAATAGGGGTGCAATTAAAAGGCAAACGGGTCCTGGTCCGGCGCAACATTCAATGCGCTCATGGCTTTGATCTTAAGTCCCGACGCGACTCCACAAGTGTTTGCGAAGGGGCACCCAAGGTTTTTCGTCAGAGAAATTCACAAAGGTTCATCATGGAAA
>DAINNP010000146.1:0-6149 GCA_036735785.1 Rhodoferax sp.
CGCTCGCGCAGCTTGCGCTCCACGTAGAAGCAGTCAGGCGCCTTGATGTCTTCAAGGTTGATGCCACCAAAGGTGGGCTCCAGCGAGGCGATGATGTCAACCAGCTTGTCGAGGTCGTTCTTTTCATCGATTTCGATGTCGAACACATCGATGCCGGCGAACTTCTTGAACAAGACGCCCTTGCCTTCCATGACCGGCTTGGAGGCCAAGGGGCCGATGTCACCCAGGCCGAGCACTGCGGTTCCGTTGGTGATCACTGCAACCAGGTTCCCCCGGCTGGTGTACTTGAACGCGTTATTGGGGTCTTTAACGATCTCTTCGCAGGGGGCTGCTACGCCGGGTGAATACGCCAGCGCCAGATCGTGTTGGTTGATCAGCTGTTTGGTCGCGGCAATCGCCACTTTGCCCGGGGTCGGGAACTCGTGGTACTCCAGCGCTGCTTGCCGCAACTGGGCTTTCTTCTCAGCGGAATTTGAAACAGGGGGGCGTGGCGTGAGCGGCTGGATCAGATCTGTCATTCGGCTTCCTCTGCGGCTGGGGCTCTAGCAAAGGCGCGTGACCCGCAGCACGTTAATGGGCTTTGCATTGTAGACCTCGCTCACTAAAGGCTTGCTTGTGAGGAGGTCAACTTTATGCGAATGGGGTATGGGTTTATGCTCATTTACGGCGTGGTGAGTTTGGACATTTCCATGCGGCGCGCGGTGCTCTTTCCGGCAAGCACAAAGCCGCGTTGTACGCCCGCTTTGTCTACAAAGCGCCAGGCACCCTCTCCACCTTCGGCTTCCCAGTCACCCGCTACTGCAGGGTGTGCTGCGGCAACCACCAAGGGTAAAGCGGGTGTTTTGACACTGACAGGCATCAGCGGAAATACCACCTCAGTGGGTGTGCCCGCCAGCGTAGCCGCCAAGGCGCGTGCAGCCGTCATCACCGGCATCACATAGGGCAGGGTGCGCTGTCCTGCGCTCTCGTACTGCACACAATCTCCCAAGGCATACACGCCCGGTGCCGAAGTCTCCAGCAGCGCGTTGACCACAACACCCCGTTCACACACGAGGCCCGCGGACAGGGCGAGCTCGGTGTCGGCCCGGAGCCCGATGGCGCTGAGTACGCAATCGGCCACCAGGCTGCGACCGTCTGACAAAGTGACAGACAAGCGCTTGTCTTCCCCATGCTCCACCTTGGCCACAGAGGTGCCAAAGTGCCAGTCTATGCCCAGGCCTGCAAGGGCGCTTTCCAACTGTTGGCTGGCGGCTTCGGGCAGCAAGGCCGCCAAAGGGCGGGGTGCCAGATCGCTCACATGGACGTGCACACCCGCTTGCGCCAGGTCGTTGGCAAACTCGCAGCCGATCAAGCCGGCACCCATGACCACCACGGTCTTGCCCTTGCCACTGTCCGGAAGGCTCGCGTCCACCCCCAGCGCTTGATGAAAAGCGGCAAAGTCGTCCAAGGTGTTGACGGATAGCACCGCGTCAGCCGCATCGCCAGCCAAGGGCACGCGAATCGGGTGAGCACCGGTGGCCAGAACCAGTTGACTGAAAGCCAAAGTCTGGACACCTGCGGAACTTTGCAGAGTTACCGTGCGGGCCGCTGTGTCAAAGCTAAGCACCTGCGTGTGTGCCATCAATGTGATGGCGAGTGTCTCGACCATTTTTGCGGCTGGCGTGGTGACCAACTGGGCCGGCGTACGCTTCTGTGCATAGGCGTTGGAAAGCGTCGGCTTGGCATAGAAGTCGCCGCTGTCGGTTGTGATCAACACCACAGGGGTGGCGGTATCCAGCTTGCGGAACTCGCGTACCGTGGACCAACCGGCTACGCCAGTACCGACAACGACAAGGGGGGCCTGGCTCATGCGGGTGCTCCCTCTGCAGCGCGCAATGCCCTGCGCTGGTTGATGCGCTCCCAGCCTTTTTCATGGAAAAAGAAGGCGACGGCTTGCACGGTTGGCTCAAGCAAGCTGAGCGTCAAAGACATCAGCACGTCGCCAGTGACTGCGTAGGCGACCATGGCGGCCACGCTGATGTGCACAACGTAATAACTGGCGGTCTTCTTCAGCGTGGATAAATTTTGTTGGACAAAGCGGGTCATGCGAGGGGTTCCTTGAAGAGCTTCACCGGGAGAGCTTCGATCGATCGTGCCCATGGACCGGTGATTGGAATGAATGGTATCGGAAGCGCACCCCTCCAGCCAATCGTAAATTACTAACTAATTCATAAAAACTATGATGGGGTGCGCCCGAGGTAGTTCAGCGCTTCGCGCAGGGTGTCCAGTTGAACCGGTTTACTCAAAAAGAAATCCATGCCCGCCGCACTGCAAGCGGCCCGGTCTTCTGCGTAGGCATTGGCAGTCATCGCAATTACAAAAGGTTGAATGTCCAGCGGCATGGTGCGCAGCGCTCTGGTCGCGCTCAAGCCATCCAGCTCGGGCATTTGCATGTCCATCAACACGACATCGAAGGGCTGCTCGCTCAACTTTTGCAAAGCGACCAATCCGTTTTCTGCTTCCGCTACAGGTGGACAGCCGAGCTGCCGCAATTGGCTGCGCGCGAGAAGCCGGTTGATCGGTTGATCGTCCACCAACAAAATACGCAGGCCACTCAAGTCAGTAGTGGGCGCCTGAGTGGGTGATGCAGGTAGCGCGGGCGGTGTGATCCAGGTATCGGAGGCTTCCAGTCCCAACGATGCTGCTGACAAAGTAAAGCTGAACTCCGAACCCTCGTCAGGACAGCTCTCTACCTTCAGATCGGCGCCCATCTGCGTGATGATGGCTTTGCAAATCACCAAGCCCAGGCCGGTTCCGCCGAATTTTCGGGCAATCGAACTGTCTCCCTGCTTGAAGGGGGAGAACAGCTGTTGCATGACCTCCTCGGTCATGCCGATGCCCGTGTCTTTGACGGAGCAGTGCAGCCCTTCCGGCGTGCACCGCAGGCTGATGGTGATGCTCCCCTGGTGGGTGAACTTGAGTGCGTTGCCCACCAGATTCATCCACACTTGGCGCAAGCGGCTGGGGTCGCCCGTGGCGGCGTAGGGCACATGGCTATCGATCTGGAGTGACAGTGCCACTTGCTTGGCGTTGGCTTGCGGGCGGAACATGTCCAAGGTCTCGCTGACCAAACTCCGGGGATTGAATCGGATGCGCTCCAGCTCCATCTGGTTGGCCTCAATCTTGGAAAAGTCCAAGATGTCGTTGATCAGGTTCAGCAGCGCATTGCCTGCCAGCAAGATGTTGTCCACAAAGTGCGATTGCTCCGCGCTCAGTGGGGTGCCCTTGAGCAGTTCGGTCAGCCCCAGCGCCCCATTCAGCGGCGTGCGAATCTCGTGACTCATCATGGCCAGAAAGCGGCTCTTGGCAACATTGGCCGCTTCCGCCTGAGCCACGGCGGCTTGTAGGGCCGCCGTCCGTTCGTTTACCCGTTGCTCCAAGGCCTGGTTGACCTCAAAAAGCGCCATGCTTTTTTCTTCCAGCAGTTGCTCGGCTTGTTTGCGGGCCGATTTCTCGCGCTCCACCCGGTTGAGCAAACGGCGCAGCGTATCTGCGTGGGCGTCGGAGGCGGGTGGGTTTACCGGGTCAGACATGCGCTTAAGATTTTTGACGCAATTCAAACCGGATGGAGCCATCCGGCAAGTTCACCCTCGTCAGCCCCAGAGGGTCACCGAAATGCGCAATCGCGCCGCCAATAAGGCCCTCCGCCAAATCGCCAAAGTGGCGCGGAGATGCGTACACCATATCGAGCCCGTCGTCCCGGCGCACACAGTCAAAGCTGGGGAGCTGCGCATCGGGGTAGAGCTTGCGCACTTCGGTGTGGATGACGGACTCGATGCCAAACAGAAAATCCACGGCCGACGGGATGCCCTCGAAAAAGCGGGGGTACAGCGCATGAAACCGGCCAAACAGGTGGGTACCGAACCCATGGATCAGCGCTGGCACCGGCAAGCCCGAGCGGGCGGACAAAGCCGTCACCATGCCGACGAGTTCCTGGTGGTCATAGGTGCCCACCGAGGTGTAAGCCCCTCCACTGGGCGGTGCGCTGTCGTCAATGATGTCGTCCACCATGTCCGCGGAAAAGGTGCTTTCCACCATCTCCAGAAATTCGGTAAAGACCATGCCTTTCATGCGCCATCTCCTTGAAGGTAATGGGGTTATACCTGAGCAGGGGGTCGCTGTCTCGCCCATTTTGCCGACCGGGGCGAACGCCCGGCGCCATACGGAGGTGAGCGCGCGGGGGTATGCTCGCGCCCCTATGAAAACTTCCTTCTTCGGCACCGCCCTGGTGCTCGGCTTGCTGTCAGCCATCGGCCCTTTCGCCATCGACATGTACCTCCCCGCCCTCCCCTCCATCGGCCAAAGCCTCGGTGCTTCCATGGGGGCCGTGCAGGCTAGCTTGATGGCTTTCTTTATCTCGCTGGGTGTGGGCCAGATTATTTATGGTCCTGTCTCTGACATGCTGGGTCGCAAGAAGCCGCTGTACTTCGGCTTGGTGCTATTTGCTTTGGGCAGCGTGGGCTGTGCACTGGCACCGGACATTGAAACCCTGGTGGTGTTGCGCTTCATCCAGGGGCTGGGCGCCTGCGCGGGTATGGTGATCCCACGCGCCGTGGTGCGCGACTTGCACACAGGCCACGACGCTGCGCGGCTGATGTCGCTGTTGATGCTGGTGTTCAGCGTGTCCCCCATCCTGGCCCCTTTGGCTGGCAGTGTCTTGATCGAGGCATCCGGCTGGCGCGCGGTGTTCTGGGCGGTGACGGTGGCCGCTATCTTGGGCTTGGTGTTGTTGGCCACCAGCCTGCCGGAAACCCGGCCCGCGAAAGACCGCGTCAATAGCAGCGTCGGCAGTGCGGTGGCCGCCTATGGTGTGTTGCTGCGCGACCGGCATTTTCTGGGGCTGGTGTTCATCGGTGCTTTTGGCATCTCTAGCTTTTTTGCCTACCTGGCTAATTCGTCGTTTGTGCTGATCGACCATTACGGTCTCACGCCCCGGCAGTACAGCCTGGCGTTTGCGGCCAACGCGGCGTCCTTCATCGGCATTTCGCAGTTCACCGGCAAACTGAGCGCGCGCTTCGGGCTGGTCAAACTGGTGAAGTTCGCGGTGGTGGGCTACGCGCTCATGATGAGCCTGCTGCTGGCGGTGAACCTCAGCGGCATCGAGCGGCTCGATGTGATGCTGGGCATGCTGTTTGTGGGCTATGGCTTTTTGGGCCTCGTGGTGCCCACGACGGCCGTGTTGGCCTTGGATGAGCACGGCGAAATTGCCGGCACCGCCTCTGCCTTGATGGGCACCTTGCAGTTTGTGACCGGTGCCGTGGTCATGGGCATTACCGGCGCGCTCGCCGATGGCACCGCCCGGCCGATGGTGGCCGGCATTGCCGGATCCGCTATCGTGGCATTGTTGTTGACCCGTATCACGCTGGGCAAAACAGCCGCAGCGGCGGACTAAACCCTCCATCTTCAGATACACGTTTTCGCAGGAGTGACCCCATGACCGATATCGTTGTGCAACAGCCCGCGGGCGCAGCCAAACAACTTTTCTTGCTGCACCATGGCGTGGGTGCCACGCCCCAAGGTTTGTTGCCCTTGGGGCGGCGTTTGGCGGCCGAATTTCCGGAGGCTTTGGTCGTGAGCGTGCAGGGGCCAGAAGCCTCTGACTTGGGTCAGGGCTACCAATGGTTTTCGGTCATTGGCATCACCGAAGAAACCCGCCCCGAGCGCGTGGCCGCCGCCATGCCCGCGTTTGTGAAAGCCGTGCAAGACTGGCAAGCCCGCGCTGGCGTCAGCCCTGAGGCCACGGCGTTGGTGGGTTTTTCGCAGGGCGCCATCATGTGCCTCGAGTCCACCCAGCAAAACGACTTTTTGGCCGGCCGCGTAGTCGGCTTGTCAGGCCGCTTTGCCCAGCTGCCACTGGCGCCCCACGCCCACACCACCCTGCACATGGTGCACGGCAAGGCGGACACGGTGATGCACTATGGCTACACCGTGACGGCTGCGGAACACCTGGTGAGCCTGGGTGCGGATGTGACGGCGGATGTCATTCCCTTCCTCGCCCACGAGGTGAACGATGCGGTGGTGGATACCGTGATCGAGCGCCTGTTCGGCCACCTGCCCAAGCGCCACTGGGCGGCTGCCCAGCAGGCCGCTGAGCAGGACGATAGCGCCGA
>DAINNP010000147.1:0-6108 GCA_036735785.1 Rhodoferax sp.
CCCATCACCAGCAACTCTTTGGCGCGGGATGCGGCCACATAAAACAGGTTGCGCTCGTCCTGGCTCGTGTTGTCAAAGGTCTTCTTGTTGCAATCCGGGATGAACACGACCCGAAACTCCAAGCCCTTGGCATCCTCGATGGTGGAGAGCCGGAGCTGGCGGTGTGCTGCACTGGGCTTTCTGAGCGTGTGGTCAAACATGTTCATGGCGCCCAGGAAGGCGTCAATCGACGTGTATTGGTTGGCAACCTTGCCCAGGCTGTCGAGTGCATAGCGCACCTCTTCAAAGTCCGCCTCAGACACATAGATCTTCTGGCCGATGCGGTTGAAATCCAGCGCGTCCATGAAGTCTGTGATTTTCGAAGCGTCATTGCTCGCTGCAATTTCCAAAGCCGCGTGAATGGAATGCTGGGTCTCTGGATCGGCCGCGCCCAGCAAATCCGGGAACACAAACTGCCTGAAGTTGTCTTCCGTGGCCGAATGGATGACCGCATCTGTGGCGTCTTGCGCGTCAAGCACCGAGAGGTTGGCGCCCATGAATTCCCAAACGGCTTGCTTGGCCTCTAAGAGCGCGGGCGCAATGAATTTGCTCTGGTGGTCGACCGCGATCGCCAAGAGCATCCGCACAAACGCAATCTCCGGGCGCTGAAGGAAAGGCCGGAAGCCCACGGTCTGGTAGGTCATTCCTTTCAACAGCAATTCATGCTCAATACCGACCGAGGCGCCCGGATGCCGCAGCAACACCGCAAAGTCGTCGCCCAGGGTGTTGGGGTCGACCTTGTGCTGCTGAATAAGCTGCGTGATCAGGTCTGCATTGGCCTTCGGACCATCGGCCAGCCGCAGGATAGCGTTCGAGGTGTGGCCCGGATCGGTGTTGTATTCCTTACGGGCGAACACCCCCAAGGGACGGGCAATGGCTGGGCCAAAACGGCGCGTCACCGTCAGCGGGAATGCGGCCACCTCGCCCAGCTCGCGGCTGAGTTCGGGCCCCAGGAAATACGAGTCCGCCCCGTTCTTGGCATGGATGACCTGATCCCTGTCACCCACGCCCAGGAACGTGGCCCCCGGGTTGTGTTCCAGCAAGGCGCGGATGACGGTGAAGATCGCCCAGCCACAGTCGTGCATTTCATCGAGCACGATGGCTTCGATGCCCAGGCTGAGGGGGTGCTTGTCCCACGACCACGGTGCGTTTTCTGACAACAACCACCGCGCCATGTCGTAGGTCGCGTCCCCCGGGTACCGGAATGTGACTCGCTCGCCTTCCGGGTTGGCGAAGCCGGTTCTGTCCCGTTCGTACTGGAGAAAAACAGCAAGCGGGGTGTAGTCCGTGCCCAGCTCGGCAGCCACCGCAGGGGTGCACCTGAAATCCTCTCCGTAGCGGGGGACGGCCAAAGTGCCTTTGAGCACCGCAAACTCTTCCAGCAGGTGCTCCACCGACAGCGCACCGGTACCCTGAATTGAAAAGTCGTTGGCAAACCTCTCTTGCGATGCCTCACGGGCACGCAGGACCGCCTGCAGCACATAGGGCCGGACCTGCACTGCCCGCTCAAAGGTTTTAACCGGGTGTGCCCGCACGCCATCCTGAACCTCGGCTTCCACCCGTTTGAGACGGGTGGCACACAACGCATCCACCGTTCCCACACGCACCTTGGATGCCACCGCGTCGGCCATACCAATGCGGTAAAACGCCTCTGTATAGGCTCGCACCCCAGGGGTGCTGTAGGCCAACGCAACGATCTTGGCCGGGTCCACCCCGCGCTCCACCAGCTTTTGAATACGCATGGCCGCCGTCGTGGTCTTTGCCGAGCCGGCGTTGGCTTCAATGAGGATGCGTGGTGCGACTGTGTTGATGATGTCGATCTGCTCTTTGCTTGGAACTAACAAAATCCAACTCCCTTGATGTGTCGCAGCATCGGCAAATGGTAGCGCCATGCAGCTGGGCGACGTGCCCTTGCCGGCAGAAGGCGCGCCGGGACGCGCTACAGTCCTGCCAATCCGCAGGACACGCATGAACTGGTTTACCGCTCTCTCCACCCGCCTCTTTCGCCCCAAACCCCGCACCGCCGAGCAGCGCGCGCGCGACCTGCTGCGCGCCGTGGATGCGGGTGGCCTGCCGCTGAATGTGGCGGTGGTGAACCACATTGCCCGCGAGCTGGGTCTGGATGTGTCGCGCAAGGCGCGCATGCCCGAGACGATTGAGCGCATCCGCAAAGTCATGGCAGGGCGATAAAACCATGCTCAAGCTCGGATTCAACTTTCTGGTGGTGGTGTTGCTGGTGCTGGTGGTGGTGTTCACCTGGCGCACCAAGCGGCGTGAAAAGTGGGAGCGTGCCGGCCAGTGCTACAGCTGCGGCGCGGTGCCCCACACCACCGACAAGCATGGCCGCATCTGCAACGACTGTGTGCAGACCCGCACCATCCAGCGCTGGCTGGGCGGCTTCATGGCCCTGGTGATCGCGGCTGTTGCCGCTTGGGTGTACTGGCAGGGCTGAAAAAACGAGCACCTTGGTATTTATACAAAAGTTTGCAAAGTTATCAAGAATAGATAACTTTGCAAACATCGCTTTATAATTTGGCGAATGGACCCTATTCGCAACCCTTTCGCGCCTGGTGCAGGCACTCCACCGCCGGAACTGGCAGGCCGTGATGAGCTGCGTGAGTCACTTCGCATCACCATTGCACGGGCCAAGCTAGGCCGTCCGGCAAAAAGCGCCATGCTGGTGGGGCTTCGTGGAGTCGGCAAGACCGTCTTGCTCGATAGGGTGCGAGAGGATGCGGAGAGCGCAGGGTTTCAAACGATCCGGGTTGAAGCGCCAGAGGGACGCTCACTGCCATCTATCCTGGCGCCGCAATTACGACAAGCACTGCTGCGCCTGAGCCAAGTCGAAGCGGCCAAAGAAGTCGCGATTCGGGGTTTGCGGGCACTTGCTGGCTTCGCAAAAAAGCTGAAAGTGACTTTTGGTGACATCGAGGTAGGTCTGGATTACGAACCAGAGCCTGGCCTGGCAGATAACGGCGACCTTGAGCACGATTTACAGGCACTGTTTGAGCAGGTGGGCGCAGCGGCCAAAGCGGCGGAAACCGTGTTGGTAATTTTCATTGATGAGTTGCAATATGTGGAGGAGCCGCAGATGGCTGCACTCATTACGGCAATGCACCGCACCGAGCAGCGTCAATTGCCCATAGTCCTAGTCGGGGCAGGTCTTCCCCAGTTACGGGGTCGCATGGGCAACGCTAAATCGTATGCGGAGCGCCTCTTTGATTTTCCAATCATTGGCCCACTGCCTCCTGATGCGGCCCGTCTTGCCCTGGCTAAGCCATTGGCAGATGAAGGCGTCAGCATCCACCCAGATGCGCTCAGCCAAATCCTGCAAGTGACTCAGGGCTACGCCTATTACTTGCAGCAATGGGGCAGCCACACTTGGCGCGCAGCGTCGTCATCCCCTATAGGAATAGACGCCGTCCATACCGCGTCTCTGACCGCCGTTGCTGCGCTCGACGAAAGCTTTTTCAGAGTTCGCTTTGATCGGCTGACACCCAAGGAGAAGAAGTACCTCCGCGCCATGGCAGAGCTGGGTGCAGGGCCTCATCGATCTGGCGACATCGCAGGCAGTTATGGGGCCAGCGTTTCGTCATTGGCTCCGACACGCAGCTCGCTCATCGCAAAAGGTATGGTGTGGAGCCCCAACCATGGGGACACCGCCTTCACAGTGCCGATGTTCGACGAGTTCATGCAACGCATCATGCCGGGAACCGATTGGCGCTAGGCGACACGTGCAACGCATACGGAACTTCGTTAGCCTGCGGCGTATCATCCACACCATGCGTGTTGTCCTCCTCATCCTGCTGATTGCTTTGGCGCCCCTGCGCGGCATGGCCAATGAGCTGATGGCAACCCGCATGGCCGCTGCGCTGACGGCCAGCGTGGCGACCACTGCGCACCAAGGCACACCAGCGGCTGCGCAAGCAGGTGGCCACCACTGCGACGACATGGCCGCCACGGCAGAGGCCGCTTCCACGCACCACGCCAGCCCGTCCGCCACCATGGCATCGCACGAGGGCTGCGAAAACTGCGCCCTGTGCCAGATGTGTGCCGCTACCGCCATGCCGGCTGATTTGCAGGTCGCGCTACCGGTATTCGGCCCGCAAATGCCCACGCCGGCGCACGCCGACCGCTTTGCCAGCGCCCCTGCGGCATTGGCCCAAAAACCACCCATTTCCTGATTCCAAGGCCCGTAGTGGGTCTGTAGTCCGCCCACCGGTTGCCCCGCGCAGCCTGCGGGCGGGGTGTTTTCACCTTGAATCAGGAAATCAACCATGTTCTCTCTCCGTTCGCTGCGGCGGGCCGCCTGCGTTGCCGGCATGGGCTCCGCCCTTGTGCTGGTGGCCCACGCGCAGGCCCAGCCCGCAGCCCCCACCCTGACTGAGCCTGCACGCACCCTGCAAGCCAGTGACGCCGCCAGCCCCGTGCCCGCGCTGCCCTACCGCTCGGTGTTTGCCGACCTGCCCAAGGGCGTCGAAGAAGGCAGCGGCGATTGGAAGGCCGCCAACAAGGCGGTCGGCCAGTTTCCGCGTGGCCATATCGACCTGCTGCAGTGGGAAAAAGCCCGCGCCGCCAAACCGAAGGAGCAGCCATGAGCCGCATCCACCTGCCGCTGCGCGCGTTTCCTTTGGCCCTGGCATTGCTGTTCACCCAAGCCCACGCCGCCCCACTCGATGGCGGCGTGCAAGGCCTGCAAGCCGAGGTGCAAAGCAGCCTGAGCGCCCTGCTGGGCCCGGCGGCCGCGCCATTGCGCATCGCCAGCCCGACCTTTGCAGGCGCCGATGAGCTGACCAAGCTGCTCCAAGCCCCGCTGGATGGGCCCGCTGCCATGCGCATCGCCCTGCTCCACAACCCCGAGTTGCAGATGGTGCTGGGGGCGGAGGGCAGCAACATCACCGACATGCAAAGCACCGGCTTTCCGCCACGGCAGCGCGCCCGCGACGAAGCCACCCGCCTGGCCCTGCGCGCCTACAAGGCCTGGGTAAACGCAGTGGCCGCAGAACGCAGTGCCCAGCTGCTGCGCGAGGCCAAGACCACGGCCGAAACCGCTGACGAACTCACCCGCCGCATGGTGCGCGCCGGTAATGTGAGCCGCCTGACCCAAGCCCAAAGCCAGGCCACGCTCTCTGATGCGGCGGTTGCGCTGGCGCGGGGCGAGCAAGCGGCATTTGCCGCGCGCGAGCAGCTCATCCGGGTGCTGGGCCTGTGGGGTGCGCAAACCGGCTTTACCTTGGCGACCGCCCTGCCCTCATTGCCCGCCAGCCCCTTAGACACTAGCGATCTGGAAGCTCGCGCCCTTGCCGCCCGCAGCGGCCTGCAAGCCGAGCGCCTGAGCTGGCAGCGCAAACAAGCTACTCACCTGCCGTCCAGCGTAGACGAGCGCTGGGATGCATTGGGCGACGCGGCCAAAGTGCGCGCGCAAGCGGTGCTGGTGCGCAGCGAGGCGCGTGAAGCCGCCTTCAACCTGCGCACCCAGTGGGACATTGCCCACCACCTGCAAACCGAGGTGGTGCCGCTGCGCCAGTTCATCCACGACGAGCTGACCCTGCGCTACAACGGCATGCTGACCAGCGTGTTTGAGGTCATGGCCGACAGCCGCACCCGCACGCTCAGCGGTCTGGCCGCCGCGGAAGCACTGCGCGACTACTGGCTGGCGTTTGCCGATGTGCAGGCGGTGCTGGCCGGTGTGTCGCCCGAAGGCAGTGCCCCCGCCCGCACCGGTGCCGCAGCCGGCTCTGACGCCAAAGCGGCGCATTGAGCGCCACGCCCCCATTCAAGGATCTGTATGAACCGACGTAACTTTTTCAACGGTGCCGCTGCCACCGCCATGGGCGCGGTAGCCGCCGCCTCGGTCAGCCGGGTGGCCATGGCCGCCCTGCCCGAGCCGGTGTTGCAAACATCGCCCTCCACCATGCCGCCCCTGGTGCCCGGCACCGGCCGGCCCTACAACCCAGTGGTCACCCTCAACGGCTGGACCCTGCCCTGGCGCATGAACCAGGGCGTGAAGGAATTCCACTTGGTGGCCGAGCCGGTCGTGCGCGAAATGGCGCCCGGCTTCAAAGCCAA
>DAINNP010000148.1:0-6060 GCA_036735785.1 Rhodoferax sp.
ACAAAGCGATGCTGGCAGAGCAAACCGGTGACGATGCATGGCTGACCATGCGCGCCCCTTTGAGCCCCTTGGATAACACCGAGTTACAAACCGTTCGCAACGGGTATCGTGCACTGGGTGCCGCATTGAGCCACCTGTAAATACCAACAATACGAGGAGACAACACCATGACCACCACCCGACTGAATCGCCGCACCCTGCTGGGCGCCGCTGCCGCACTCGGCGCGGCCACCTTGCCCGCGCTGCCCGCCTTGGCACAGACCAAGACGGTGCTGCGCATTTCCACCCCCGCCGTGCCCGACGACTGGCACGCCAAAATGTGGACCGTGTTCAAGGAACAACTCGAAAAAACAGCCCCCGGCGAATTCGATGTGCAAATCAACCTGAACGCCACCCTGTTCAAGCAAGGCACCGAGCCTGCGGCCATGGCACGCGGCAATCTGGAGCTCTCCAGCATCTCGGCCTTTGACATTGCCAAGCTGGTGCCCGAGTTCTCGATCTTCACCGCCGGCTATGTGGTGCGCGACCCCGAGCAACAACAAAAGATTTTCAACGGCCCCATTGGCGCAGAGCTGTTCAAGGCCGTGTCTGAAAAAATGGAGGTCACCCCGCTGGCCACCGTCTATTTGGGCACCCGCCAAGTCAACCTGCGCGAAGCCAAGCCGGTCAAAACCCCTGCTGACCTGAAAGGCGTGAAGCTGCGCATGCCGGGCTCCAAGGAGTGGTTGTTCCTGGGCGAAGCACTGGGCGCCACCGCCACCCCGCTGGCATTTGGCGAGGTGTACATGGGCCTCAAGACCGGCACGATCGACGGACAAGACAACCCCCTGCCCTCGGTGCGCGCCGCCAAGTTTTACGAGGTCACCAAACAAATCGTGTTGACCAGCCATCTGGTGGACGGCATCTTCATCGCCATCTCCAACAAGAGCTTCAATGCACTCACGCCCGCCCAAAAACAAAAGGTGACAGCCGCTGCCCAAGCTGCAGCTGCCTACAACAACGAGAACCGCATCAAGGAAGAAGGCCAACTGGTTGAGTTCTTCAAGAAGGAAGGCCTGCAGGTATCGACTCCTGATGTGGACGCTTTCCGCAAGTCGGTGCAAGCCACCTACCAGGCGTCTGACTACGCCAAGGTGTGGCCCAAGGGCTTGCTGGATCGCATCAACGCGACCAAGTAAGCGACTGCTACGCCATGTTGCGTCGATTGCAACAGGCCGCCAACCTTTTGGGCGGCGGCCTTTTTCTGACCCTGTTTGTCGTCTTCATCATCCAGATCACGGCGCGTTTTGGCTTCAACAAGCCCCTGCCATGGACCGACGAAGCCGCGGTGATTTTGTATGTGTGGGTCATTCTCTGGGGCGCTGCCGCAGTGGTGCCCGAACGCGAACACGTGGTGTTTGATTTGCTGTGGAACAGTGTCAACACCCGTAGCCGTCAGGTCATGCGCATTGTGGGCAACCTGCTCATAGGCGGACTCTCTGCAGCCGCGATACCGGCCAGCTGGGACTATGTGCACTTCATGGCGCGCGAGGGCTCGCCGGTGCTGGGCATTTCTTTCATGTGGATTTTTATGCCCTTTGTACTTCTGTTGATCGGCTTGGTCACCCGCAGTGCATGGGCCATCTGGGAAGCCGTGCGGGGCATCGGCATCGACGCGGAGCTGCGTATATGAGTTCAGGTTTGTGGGTTCTGGTCGCCATTTTGTTTGCGGGCTTGGTGTTGCGCATGCCGATCGGTTTTTCGATGCTGGCCGCCGGCATCGGCTACCTGATCACCAAGGGGCAGGACGTCGGCCTGGTGGCCGAACAAGTGGGCAACGGCCTGTACAACAGCTACGTGCTCTTGGCTGTTCCGCTTTTTGTATTCGCCGCCAACATCATGAACGCCGGCACCGTGAGCGAACGCATTTTCGATTTCTGCCGCATTCTGGTTGGCCGCATGCGGGGCGGCTTGGCGCAAGTCGACATTCTAGTCAGCGTGATTTTTTCGGGCATGAGTGGCAGCGCGATTGCCGATGCGGCCGGCCCCGGCTTGGTCACCATCCGCCAGATGCTCAAAAAGCCCGGTTACACCCGTGGTTTTGCGGGCGCAGTGGTGGTGGCTAGCGCTACGCTGGGCCCCATCATTCCACCGTCCATCCCCATGGTGATTTACGCGATGGTGTCGGGCGCTTCGGTGGGGGCCCTGTTTTTGGGTGGCGTGCTCCCCGGCTTTTTGATGGCTGCGGCCATGATGGTGGTAGTCCACCTGATAGCGGTCAAGCGCAACATGCCCCGCGACGAGCCGGTACCGCGCTCGCAGTGGGCGGGGCTGGTGTTTCGTGGAGCACTGCCCTTGTCGATGCCGATTGTGCTGCTGGGGGGCATTTACTCTGGCGCGTTCACCCCCACGGAAGCTGCCGCCGTGGCCGCCCTGCACGCACTCATCTTGGCGGCGGTAGTGTTTCGCGCACTCACCTGGCGCAGTTTTTGGGGGGTGGTGATGGAGTCGGCCCGCGGCAGCGCGGTCATCACCTTGATCCTTGCGGGTTCCTTTGTATTGAACTATGCCTTTACCGCCGAAGGCGTACCCCAAGGCATGGCGATGTGGGTGGACAGCATGGATCTGTCCAAGCTCCAGTTTTTGCTGCTGGTGAACCTGATGTTTCTGGTGCTGGGCTGTTTTCTGGATGTCTCGGTGCTGCTGCTGGTCTTCGTGCCCATGCTCTTGCCCGCCGCCAAGCTGCTCGGCGTGGATCTGGTGCACTTCGGTGTTCTCGTGGTGCTGAACATGATGATTGGCCTGATCACCCCACCGTTCGGCATGCTGCTGTTTGTCACCAAAGCCCTGACCGGCATTCCGATTGGCGAGATGATCAAAGAGGGCTTGCCCTTCCTGGTGATGCTGCTGGGCCTGCTGCTAGCCATCACCTGCTTTCCCCAAATCGTGCTGTGGCTCCCGCAGACCATGGGCTACGTCACCGGATAGAAAACCATGCAACTCACTCCCGAGAACACCCTGCCAGCCGATGCCGGCCACGCCACCTTGCTGGGCCGCATCTGGCGGCCCGAGCTGCAAGGCCCCAGCGTCGTGACGGTGCGCAACGGCATGGTGATCGACGTCAGTGCCCGCTACCCCACGGCACGTGATGTTTGCGAAACCGCCGATCCGGCCCGCGCCCTGCGCGCGGCCCCGGGGGAAACGGTATGCAGTGTGCAGAGCCTGCTGGCCAATAGCAGCGCCACCAGCCGCGACACCACATTGCCCTGGCTGCTGGCGCCCTGTGATTTGCAAGCCATCAAGGCAGCCGGGGTGACGTTTGCCACGTCCATGCTGGAGCGGGTCATTGAAGAAAAAGCCCGGGGCAACCCGGCTGCAGCGAGCGCCATACGCACCGAAATCCAGTCGCTGATCGGCGACGACTTGTCCCAACTCAAACCGGGTTCCGAGCAGGCGATGGCGCTCAAACAAGTGCTGATTGCTCAAGGAGCTTGGAGCCAGTACCTTGAAGTCGGTATCGGCCCCGATGCAGAAATTTTCACAAAAGCCCCGGTGCTGGCCGCCGTGGGCTGCGGGGACGATGCGGGTTTGCACCCGGCTTCTCAATGGAACAACCCGGAGCCGGAGGTTGTGCTCACGATTAACTCGCGCGGTGAGGTCGTGGGCGCCACGCTGGGCAACGACGTGAACCTGCGTGATGTGGAGGGCCGCTCCGCCCTGCTGCTGGGAAAAGCCAAGGACAATAATGCTTCGGCGTCGGTAGGGCCCTTCATTCGCTTGTTTGATGAGCAATTCAGCATCGACGACGTGCGCAGCGCCGAGCTGACACTCCGGGTAGAAGGAAGCGACGGTTTCGTGATGGATGGTTACTCGTCCATGGCCCGCATCAGCCGGGACCCGCTGGACCTTGCCGCACAACTGATAGGCCCCCACCACCAATATCCGGACGGCGCGATGCTGTTTTTAGGAACCTTGTTTGCGCCCGTGCAGGACCGGGATGCCCCGGGCAGCGGCTTTACCCACAAGCTGGAAGATGTGGTCACCATCCACAGCGCCAAACTGGGCACCCTGCGCAACCGCATGCGGCACTGTGACCAGTGCCCGCCCTGGACATTCAGCGCATCACACCTGATGCGCAACCTGGCAAATAGGGGCTTGCTGTAAACGCCGCGCGCCTCAGGCGTGCTCGGCGCTTTGCCCCACCAGAATGCGCTGGTCCAGAAAGCGCCACAAACGCTCGTCCGCACAAAACGCCACATTGAAGCGCAGCCAGCCGGTGGGCCGGGGCTCCACCAGAAACAACTGGCCGGGCCCCAACATGATGCCCTCTTGGGTAGCCGACTGCGACAGCACGGCGCTGTCCGCGATGTCGGGGTGCCGGGCCCACAGGTACATGCCGGCCTCGGGCTCATGGAATATTTCAAAGCCCAGGCCCAGCAGCCGGCGGCTCACCTGGCGATGCGCTTCACCCAAGCGGTCCCGCAGCGACTTCAGGTGCTTGCGCCAACGGCCATCGGTAATCGCGCCAAAGGTGATGCGCTCGGCAATATCGGAAGACGTCAGCCCTGCAATCATCTTGAGCTGCACAAACTGGGCAGACAAATCCGGCCGGGCCAGCAGGTAGCCCACGCGCAAATTCGGCGAAATGGTTTTGGAATAGCTGCCCACGTACACCACACGCCGCAGCTGGTCCAAACTGGCCAGTGTGGTGCGCGAGGTGGCATCCATGTCGGCATAGATGTCGTTTTCGACCAGCACGAAATCGTGCATCTCGGCCAGTTGCAACAGGCGGTGCAGCTGGGCAACTGAAGCCACCGAGCAGGTGGGGCTCTGTAAACGCGGCTGTGTGAAAAAAGCCTTGGGCTTGCGCGTGGTCAGGATGGACTCCAGCGCGGCGAGGTCGTAACCCGTGCCGGTACGCGGAACCCCCACCACGTCCACGCCCCAGACACGCAGCATGAACAAAAGATTGGGGTAACCGGGGTCATCCACCAACACGGTGTCACCGGGCTTGAGCAGGCAGCGCGCCACCAGATCCAGCCCCTGGCTGGAGCCATGCGTCAGCAGCACCTGGCCGGCGTCTGCGGAGATTTGGTGTTCGGCCAGCGACTCCGCAATAATCATGCGCAAGGCCATGTGACCGTAAGGCAAGCCATAACCATCCATTTCGGAGCCGTCGCTGGAGAGCTGGCGCATGCTGCGGCGCACCGCATCGCCAAACAACCAGTCGTGCGGTAACCAGCCGCAACCAGGTTTGAGCGGCAGATTGCGGTTCTCGAAAATCTGCTTGAGGTACCAGCTTGCATCAAAACGGGGCGTTTCTGCCTCGCGAACCGGTGCACCCATGCTGCCGCCCTCTTCCCGGCGCTTCACAAAAAAGCCGGAGTGTGCTCGCGAAACCAGCCACCCTTGGGCGACCAAACGGTCATAGGCCTCGACCACCGTGAACACACTGACGTTGTGGGTGACCGCGAATGCGCGAATAGAGGGAAGCTTGCTCCCGGGCTTGAGCACTTGGCCCGCAATCAGCCCGCGCAGTCCGTCCACGATCTGGCTGACCAGGGGGGTTGCAATGTCGGGGCTGAGTGTAAGCATGGCGCGATCGTAAGGCAGGCGAGAGGGGCAGAAGAAATGCACCAATCTAGGGAAACTCTGTACAGGATTTTAGACCTGCACAGTGTCTCGAAACTTTCATCATTGTGTACATGGTTGTTTGTGTGAACGGTTCCTATAGTTCTGCCACCCGTTCAACTACACCGGACCCCATTTATGCAAGCTGATCGCCAAGTTCTCAATGCCGCCCTCTATGCCCGCCGCCAATCTGCCGTTGCACGCGGCGTCGGTCAGGCCCACGAGATTTTCATCAAGAACGCCCGCAACTCCGAGTTCTGGGATGTGGAAGGTCGCCGCTTCATCGACTTCGCCGGTGGTATTGCCGTTCTCAACACCGGCCACCTGCACCCCCAGGTGATTGAGGCCGTCAAGGCCCAGCTCGACCTGTACACCCACACCTGCTTCCAGGTGATCGCCTACGAACCCTATGTGGAAGTGTGCGAGCGCTTGAACGCCATGGCGCCCGGC
>DAINNP010000149.1:0-6054 GCA_036735785.1 Rhodoferax sp.
TTCTGGCTGGGCGGCACGCTGTTTGACCACGTGACCCCCGAGATGCGCATCTACAAGGAAGAGATCTTTGGCCCGGTGCTGGCTTGCGTGCGCGTGCCCGACTTTGCCAAGGCGCTGCAGCTCATCAACGACCACGAGTTCGGCAACGGCGTGGCCTGCTTCACCCGCGACGGCAACGTGGCGCGCGAATTCAGCCGCCGCGTGCAGGTGGGCATGGTGGGCATCAACGTGCCGATTCCGGTGCCCATGGCCTGGCACGGCTTTGGTGGCTGGAAGAAGAGCCTGTTTGGCGACATGCACGCCTACGGCGAAGAGGGCGTGCGCTTCTACACCAAGCAAAAGTCCATCATGCAGCGCTGGCCCGAGAGCATTGGCAAGGGTGCCGAGTTTGTAATGCCTACTGCCAAGTAAGAGGAGTTTGGCACCTGATTTTGGTGCCAAATTGGCATCTAGCCCATATGGAATATGCGCGAGTAGCTACTAAAGTAATAGCAAAAGACCGGTTGTAAGCCGGTCTTTTTGTTGCTGGGTACCGCCCGTGCAGGCGGATGGTGCTCAGGTCAGGCGCTTGTGGGCCAGCGTATCGAGCTGGGTATTCAGTTGCTCGGGGCTCCAGCCCTCCTGCAGCGCGCGGCGCACCCAGGCCTGTGGGCTCTCGGGGGCCAGGCCGCCCAGGGGCGGGTCGCGGTCCAGGTTGGTGGGGAAGGCGTAGCCCTCGCTGCTGGCGGCTACTGTGTGGTGGGTGCCTGCTGTGTCCAGCGCGCCGCTGCGCAGCAGGCTTTGCAGGTGGGGGTAGAGGGCGCGCGTCATGCGGTCGCGGTCCACCGACTCCATGGCCCGCCCGAAGGCCGACGACACCTGCAGCAAATTGGCTATGCGCTGGATATCGGCCGAGCGGTTGTCCCCCGCCGCGTGCAGCAGCGCGGGGTTGAAGAACACCGCATCGCCCTTGCGCAGCGGCAGTTGCACCCGGTGCGCAGCAAAGTAGTCTTTGAAAGCCGGGTTGTCTGCCACCAGGTAGCCGTGGCGGTACTTTTGCGAGTGGGGCAGGTACAGCGTGGGCCCGCTCTCCAGCGGCATGTCCACATGCGCCACCGCGCCTTGCAGGGTCAGCATGGGCGAGAGGCGGTGCACATGCGCCGGGTAGCGCTCGGCCTGCGCGGCGGTGCAAAAGCCCAGGTGGTAGTCGCGGTGGGGCGTTTGCGCGCCGCCGCCGGGGCGCACGTTGTTCACTTGCGAGGTGATCTGGTAGGCCGGGCCCAGCCAGGCTTCGCAGGCCAGGGCGATCATGTCATTGGCGTAGTAGCGGGCAAAAAGGGCGGGGTCCAACAGGCACAGCTTTTCGAGTGCGTTCCAGATGCGGTCGTTGGCGCCGGGCTTGGCAAAGTGGTCGCCACCGCCGCCGCTGATACGCTCCTGCGTAATCAGGTCAAAAAAGCGATCGGTGACTGCGTCCAGCACCGCGTGGTTAGCCACAGCGCCCTGTAGCACCACAATGCCCGGCCCCATTTCCCACGCCCAGGCCCACTCAGCCATCAGTGCATCGCGCAGCGAGGAGTCTTGCTGCAGCGCGGTGCGCAGGTTGGTGCAGTCATATAGCGGAACGCCTTGCGCTACACCCGCCGCTAGCGGGCAGTCTGCAGGAGTGGTGGGCGTTTGCAGCAGGGCTCGCAGTTCGGGCAGGTGGGCGTCTTGCGCGTGCAACCAGCGGTCGGCCGGTGCGGTGTGGGGGGTGGTCGGTGAGGTGGGTGTGGGCATGGTGTCTCCGTGTGATTTCTGTGGGGCAGTGTAGAAAAGCGGGGCGCTTTAGCGTGTGGTCAAACACCTCAAAAACACCTCAAAAATTCCGCGCATATTCCAGCACTGCCAGCACAATGCAGGGCTCGCCTTAAGGACGCCCATGGCTCATGAATTCCCCATCAAAGAAGTCGCCCTGCAAGCCGGCCTGAGCCTGGCCACGGTGGACCGCGTGGTACACCAGCGCCCGGGCGTGCGGGCCAGTACCCGCCGCCGGGTGGAGCAGGCGCAGGCGGAGCTGCGGCGCCAGCAGCAGCAAGTGGGCCTGCGCGGGCGGCGCTTGTTGATCGACTTGGTCATGGAGGCGCCCATCCGCTTCACCCGGATCGTGCGCGACGCGCTGGGCGTGGCCATGCAGCGCAGCCCACCGGCCGTGTTCCGCGCGCGGGACCACTTGGCCGAGACCCTGCCCGTGCCCGAGCTGGTGGCCGTGCTGGATGCCATTGCCCGTCGAGGCAGCCATGGCGTGCTGCTCAAGGCGCCCGATGTGCCCGCCGTTGCCGAGGCGGTAGACCGGCTGCAGGCGCGCGGCATTCCGGTGGTGACGCTGGCTACCGATGTCAAAACGGTCCACCCCCACCCCTATGTAGGCTTGGACAACCGCTGCGCCGGCCAAACCGCCGCCTACCTCATGGCGCAGTGGCTGGGCCCGCAGGCGCCGGGGCAAGCGGTGGATGTGCTGGTGTCCAGCAGCGGCCAGCGCTTTCAGGGGGAGGACGAGCGCATCCACGCCTTTGTGCAGGCCATGGCACAGCACCTACCGGCCTGCACGGTGCACGTGCTGGACACCGGGCTGGGCCTGTACGCCCCCACGGTGGCCGCCGTGGGGCGCTTGCTGCGTGAGCAGCCCGAGGTGGCAGCGGTGTATTCGGTAGGGGGGGCCAATGCGGCCATTCTTGCGGCGTTTGACCAGGCACAGCGGGCCTGCCACCCCTGCATCGGCCACGATCTGGATGACGACAATCTTGCGCTGCTGCGCACCGGTCGCCTGAGCGCCGTGCTGCACCATGATCTGCAGCACGACCTGCATAGGGCTTGCCTGCACTTTATGCAGGCGCAGGGGGCCTTGCAAAACGCAGGCAAAGGGGTGGCGGCGGTGCGACCGTCCAATGTGGAGGTCATCACCCCCTTCAACCTGCCGGCAGGGCCTGAGCGTCGCGCAGTTGGGCTTTTTTGCCGCGTCGCTCCGGAGGCGCCATGACCACGACCCGCAGCGTGGCGCTGATGTAGTTTGTGGCGACGGTGGGGTCGCTATTGAAAAGATAGCTTCTTGCGCATATTCCACGAGGGCTAGCTGTTAATTTGGCCCTCAAACCGCGTCTGCAATCGCCTTGCCCATGTCGGTGGTGCTGGCCGTGCCGCCCATGTCGGGCGTGCGTGGGCCGGTGGCCAAGGTGGCCTCGATGGCGCGCAAGATCGCGTCATGGGCCTGGGTGTGGCGGGTGTCGCCGTTGCCCAAAAAGTCCAGCATCATCGCGCCCGACCACACCGATGCCAATCGGGTTGGCAATGTTCTGGCCGTAAATATCAGGCGCCGAGCCGTGCACCGGCTCGAACAGCGAGGGAAACGTGCGCTCCGGGTTCAGCACAAAACGCGCGGCCAAAATGTCGATGTGGTGCTTGTCCCAGCGCACATCGGGGTAGCGCTGGGCCATGGCCTCAACGCGCTCGTCCCAATACGGCATGCTGATGGCCATGCCGTTCGATTTGGTGGCCGAGGTCAGGTGCTTTTTGGGGCGCTTCTGGGCCAGTTCAAACGCGTACTGCACGATGCGGTCCACCCCCTTGCGGGTGAAGACCGACGCTTGCAACACCGTCTCGCGCTCGGTGTCTTCAAACAGGCGCCCGCCAATGGCGGAATACTCGCCCTCGGTGTTTTCGCGCACCACGTAAAAATCAATATCACCCACGCTGCGGTTGGCCAGGGGGCACGGCACGCCGGGCATCAGGCGCACAGGGCGCAGGTTCACGTACTGGTCAAACTCCCGGCGGAACTTGAGCAGCGAACCCCAGAGCGAAATGTGGTCCGGCACCAGCGCGGGCCAACCGGCGGCGCCAAAGTAAATGGCGTCAAAACCCTTGAGCTGCTCAAACCAGTCGCTGGGCATCATTTGCCCGTGCTGGCGGTAGTAGCCACATTGGGCCCAATCAAAGGTGGTGAACTCCAGGGCGATGCCGAACTTGCGCGCGGCGGCCTCCACAACGCGCAGGCCCTCGGGCATGACTTCGTTGCCAATGCCGTCTCCGGCGAGTACGGCGATGCGGTGTGTGCTGTGCATGGGTGCTGCTTTCTGGGTGAAGGTGCAGCCCCTAGGCCGCATGCAGGCATGGTATTTCTGGACACCAATCCCTACAACCCAGCAAAACATGGCTTCATAAGACACGTATCGTGAACAATCAACCCCTGCTCGAAGACATGCGCCTGTTCTGCGCCGTGGTGCGCGCCCAGTCGTTTGCAGCGGTTGCACGAGACTTGGGCCTGTCCAAAGCCGTCATCAGCAAACGCATCAACCTGCTGGAGCGCGCACTAGAGGCCAAACTCTTGCACCGCACCACTCGGCGCCTGACGGTGACCGAGCAAGGCGACACCGTCTACCAGCGCGCCACCCGCATCCTGGAAGACGTGGACGCCATGGCCCAGGCCATCACCACCCACCGCGAGGCTCCCCGCGGCCTGCTGCGCCTGTGCAGCAGCTCGGGCTTTGGCAGCCGCCAACTGGCCCCGGCCCTGGCGGCGCTGGCCAAGCGCTACCCAACCCTGGAGCTGCAACTGGAACTGTTGGACCGCCCGGTGGACCTGGTGGGCGAAGGCTTCCAGCTCGACATCCGGGTGGGGCAAGTGCAAGAGCCGCACCTCATCACCCGGCGCATCGCCCACAACCAGCGCGTGCTGTGCGCCGCCCCCAGCTATGTCGCCCAACACGGCGCGCCCCACAGCCTGCAAGCGCTGGCGCAGCACCAGTGCCTGGTCATCCGCGAGCGCGACCAGGACGTGGGCCGCTGGACCCTGGACGGCCCACAGGGGCCAGAGACCGTCAAGGTGTCGGGCGCGCTGTCGGCCAACAACGGCGAGGTGGTGCACCGTTGGGCCATCGAAGGGCTGGGAATTTTGTTGCGCTCCACCTGGGACGTGGGCCCCAGCATCGCGCAGGGCACGCTGGTGCGCCTGCTGCCCGACTACGCGCAAGAAGCCCCCGTGTGGGCTGTGTACCCCACACGCCTGGCCCACTCGGCCAAGGTGCGGGTGTGCGTGGAGTTTTTGGAGGGTGCACAGGCCCCCGAATTGCTATCAAATACGTAGCTGCTTGTGCATATTCCAAAAGGGCTGGAGGCATTTTTTGCAGAAAATAAATCGATGATCACACCCACTGCATTCACCGCGCCCATGCTCCTTGGTACCTACGGTGGTGGCCTTGTGTCAGCAAGCGCCCGATTGAAGAGATATTCCCGCTCTGCATAAAAAGAGGCCAGTCCGTGGGGACTGGCCTCTTGGCTTCAAGGGATACGCTGCATTCAGCGTAAGAGGTTTACATGCAGCAAGCTAATAGTTGCAGGCAGCATTCCATCACGTCGCCGCAGCAATCGCTCGAGGCAAAAGCCAGAGCAGGGCCAGACATCAGCAGGGCGCCCATCGAGATTTTAAGAAAATTGTTTTTCATAGTGGTTTGCAAAAATTGAAAAGAAAAATGAATAAAAGAAAACCACGATGAGTCAATCCGGCGGTGTCCAAATAGGCCGAGCCGCGTCTTTGTGAACGCGGTCTTGGTGAGGCATCGGAAACGTCGGTTGGTAAGCTCGGACCCAAACTTCGGTGGAAGGCAATGTGGCCATGTTGACTGAGCAGGCTTGGCACACAATCATGGTGGCGCAAGCGGCCATGTCTTCGCACATCTCTTCACAGCAATCACCCGGCACGTAGCGCACGACGCCGTGAGCGTTGCCGCTCCATGTCATGAAGGCCAAAGCCAAGGTCATGAAGGTGATTAACAGTGTTTTACGCACAGCCGTAATGTAGCGTTATTGGCAAATGTGCGACGCACCGGGGTCATATTCCGCCACGCCCGAGTTTCAGGGTCCGAGCAGTCCGCCAGATACGAAGGGCGGGCCGCGCTCAACTCAGATATAGCGGTTCAACAAGTTCTCAATCCGCTCCTGGCGGCCGGACACTGGCTGTACGTCCACGTTCTGGTCCAGCACGCGTTGGGCCACGGCATCCAGGCCGAGCTTGCCGGTCAGCACGTCCTGGCCGAAGCTGCC
>DAINNP010000150.1:0-4251 GCA_036735785.1 Rhodoferax sp.
TCGGGCACTTGCACGACGAGTTCGAGGAGCGCATGGGCGATCTGTGCGCGCACAGGGCTAGGCGGCTGAGACAGGGTGTCCTCCCAAGTGCAAAACCTCGCGCGAGCGCAGTCCTGTGCCCGTGAGACGTTTCACCAGCAGGCGATAGGTGTCGAGGTCAAAGGCCAGCACCTGCCGCTGGGCAATAGCCTCTTGCAGTTCCGCCTCGTCATGCACAGTGGCCACATGGCACCATTGGTCAAACACATGGATATCTGTGCGGCCGGTGATGGGGTTGTGCTCGCGGATACCCATGCGTCCGGCATGGGGCCACGATTGCAAGCGATGCTCTGCCAACGCTATTTGCAGGCGCACCCGGTGCAGTGGCGCTGGCTCCCGCCCGGCGCACACCCCTTTGCAACGCCCAATCTGGCTGGCAAAACAAGCGCCTTTCCCGGACTCTAGCCCTAGCACCAGCGGGCAGAACTGGTGCATGTCGGCAAGGCTGCGCAGCGCCTCCATCGCCTGGCGTTTGGAGCGGTAAGCCCCGTAGAGCTGGCCCATGTCAGACGGGTCTACTTCATCGAGCCGCACCAGTTGCACAAGGGGGCGGGTGGCGGGGTCGTCGTGAAGTTTCCAGGCGGTGAGTTGTTTCTCGCGCCGCAGCAGCCGGTTGTGGATGGGTTGCAGTTCTTTCACGAGGCGCGACTCCAGTAACAGGGCCCCGAGTTCACCGGCTGTCTCGCGCCATTCGACGCGCCGGATTTCTTGCAAGATGCGCATCTCGCGTGCAACCTTGGTAGACGCCTGAAAGTGCGACATCACCCGGCTGCGCATCGTCACACTTTTGCCCACATACAGCGGGATGCTGCTCTCGCCGTAAAAGAGATACACACCCGGCGAGTCGGGGATGTCAGACACCGGTGTTTCCAGCATGGGCGGTACGGCGGCACTCCCTTGCAAGAGTCCTTGCGCCTCGCGCGCCAAGGCCTCCGCGCCTAACTCGCGGTTCGCCACATCAAGCCAGGCCAGCACCACGTCCACATCGCCCATGGCCCGGTGTCGTGCCTGGGTGTGCAAGCCGTGGCGCTGCAAGATAGCGTCGAGCCCATGGCCCTTGTGCTGCGGGTACAAGCGCCGCGACAAGCGCACGGTGCACAGGGTTTTGACCTTCAGCGCGATGTCTAGCCGTGCCAATTCGTTCAGTACGAACCCATGGTCAAAGCGCACGTTGTGGGCCACGAAGACGGCGCCCTCTAGCAAGGCCAGCAGCGGCTTGGCCAGCTGCTCGAAGGTGGGGGCATCCTCCACCATCGCATCAGTAATGCCGGTGAGGCTCTGGATAAAAGGCGGGATCCGGACGCCCGGGTTCACCAGACTTGACCAGCGCGCAGTTTCAACCCCGTTGTCGATTCGCACCGCGGCTATTTCGGTGATGCGGTCGTTCACGGCATTCCCGCCGGTGGTCTCAAGGTCGAGGACCACATAGCTCGGGAGCATGGCCGGCATCACGTGATGTCGAGGGTGTGGATGCCGTAGTGGCCCGCCTTGCGGTCCGCGAAATAGCAGTCCAGCGTCTCTTTGACGGTGCGGAATGCAATGTCATCCCAAGGGATTTCGTCCTCGCGGAAGAGCTTGGCTTCTATGGTTTCGGTTCCCGGCTCAAATTGATCGCTGGTTAGCCGGGCCCGGTAAAACAAGTGCACTTGCCCCACGCGCGCCACGTTGAGCAGACTGAACAGGCCTTCGAGTTCAAATTGGGCACCTGCTTCTTCTACGGTCTCGCGGGCAGCACCTTCGGCGGTGGTTTCGTTGAGCTCCATGAAGCCCGCTGGCAATGTCCATTTGCCAAAGCGCGGCTCAATGTTGCGTTTGCACAGCAGCACTTGATCGCCCCAATACGGTACCGTTCCCACCACATTGAGAGGATTTTCATAGTGGATGGTGTGGCAGGCAGGGCACACCGCACGAGGCTTGGTGTCGCCGTCATCCGGCACGCGGTAGACCACTGCGGTACCGCATTCTTTGCAATGTTTGAGGGGAGCGCGCAGCATGTGGCCGTGATGGAAGTAACGTTGGGTCGAGAAAACAGTGCTTCACTGTAATGCAAGTGGCGCTTGCTTGCTCTGCGCCGGTTGGAGTGCAAAAAACACCCATGACCAGGACAGGAGGATCACCAGACTACGCCTCAAATCACCCGCACGGTCAGGGATTCCAGCCCTTCAACCCTGGCACAAAGCACATCACCGCGCACCACCGCGCCCACACCCTCGGGGGTGCCGGTAAAGATCAGGTCGCCGGGCTGCAGGGTCCACGCGGCAGACAGCTGCTCAATGGTTTCAGCAATGTTCCAGATCAGCTTGGCCACGCTGCTGCGTTGGCGGCCCGTGCCGTTGACGGTCAGTGCAATGTCGGCTGCATCCACGCCCGGCACCTGTGCCGCAGGTGTGATTGGGCCGATGGGTGCCGAGTGCTCAAAGCCCTTGCCGATGCACCAGGGGCGACCTTGCTTTTTCATGTCGTTCTGGAGGTCGCGGCGGGTCATGTCCAAGCCCACGGCGTAGCCGTAAATATGGCGATGCGCGTCCGCTGCACGGATGTTGCTGCCCCCGGTACCAATGGCCACCACCAGCTCCACCTCATGGTGCAGGTTGGAGGTGAGGGTGGGGTAGGGCATGTCGACCGCTTGTCCGGCATCCGCCGCAAGCACCGCGTCTGCAGGCTTCATGAAAAAGAAAGGCGGCTCCCGACCGGTGTGCCCCATTTCTTTGGCATGTTCCTCGTAGTTGCGGCCGACGCAGTAGATGCGGTGCACCGCAAAGCGGCCGGCTGCTCCGGTTACCGCAATGCTGGGGATGGCAGGTGGTGGCAATACAAAACTCATCAGCAACTCCTGTAGATCAGCGTTGGGCTGGTTCGGTGATCAGGCGGACTTCACCACCAGGTCAAAGTGTTCCACCACCGGTGGTTGTGCGAAAAACGGGCCGACGATCCCACGCCACTGGGTAAACAGTTCACTTTCCCGAAAGCCCACCGTGTGGTCTTCCAGGGTGTCCCAAAAAATTTGCAGCACATAGCGCTCCGGGCTTTCGATGCCCTTGTTGACTTTGTAGCCCTGGCAACCCTTGGCTTTGCTGATCACGTCGCGCAAACCGCGGGCAATGGCTTCGTCAAAAGCGGCGTTCTGGCCGGGGTGAATGCGGATGTCTGCAAGCTCAAGAATCATGGGGGCTCCAAAAAAATCGGGGTAAGCGGGAATAGTAACGGCATCGGTTTATGCTCGCCGGCATGAAGTTGTACAGCTATTTCCGCTCGTCCGCAGCCTTCCGGGTGCGCATTGCTCTGGGCCTCAAGGGCCTGCCCTTTGACTACGCAGCGGTCCACCTCGCCCAAGGTGAACAGCTCCGCCCCGATTACCGCGCCACCCATGCTGATGGCTTGGTTCCGGTATTGGACGACGGGGGGGAGCTGCTGACACAGTCGCTGGCCATCATGGAGTACCTGGACGAAACCCATCCCGCGCCCGCCTTGTTGCCGGCAAGCCCGCTTGCCAAAGCCAAAGTGCGGGCGCTAGCTCTCGCGATTGCGTGCGAAATCCATCCCTTGAACAATTTGCGCGTGCTCAAGTTTTTGAAAGACGGCATGGGGCTTGCCGATTCCGCCAAAGATCAGTGGTACCACCACTGGACGCGGCAGGGCCTTGACAGTTTTGAAGAGCAGCTGCTGCGCCTTGATACCTGGCAGCGGGAGCAAGGGCGCCCTGCACCTGCCACTTTTTGCTTCGGCGATTCGCCCACCTTGGCCGATTGCTGTCTTATCCCTTTGATCTTCAATGCCCGCCGCTTTGCGGTGTCGCTGGACGGCTTGCCGCGCACCATGGCGGCTTTTGATGCCTGTATGGCACTGCCTGCCTTTCAAGCAGCCAGACCGGAGGCGTGCCCTGATGCCCCGCAGTAACACCCCCTCGCAGGAAGGGCTTGCGCCCGACTGGCTGATTCCCGATTGGCCGGTCCCCGCGCAGGTGAGGGCCCTGTGCACCACGCGCCAAGGTGGCGTGTCGCAGGGGCCCTATGCCGGCTTGAATCTGGGCTTGCATGTGGCAGACGATGCCGCTCACGTTGCCATCAACCGGCAGCGCCTCGCTATTGGTCTCGGTAGCAGGCCGGTATTTTTGAACCAGGTGCACGGTACCGCCTGTGTGGCGATTGATACCTCTACGCCCGATGGCACCGAGGCCGACGCCTGCACTACGGCCCAGCCCGGTGCGGTGTG
>DAINNP010000150.1:4351-5875 GCA_036735785.1 Rhodoferax sp.
CGTGGTGCACCGTCAACAACCCCTCACGGTTTTTCAGCCACCGGCGCGACCGGGTCAGCGGCCGTTTCGCGGCCTGCATCTGGCTCGAGTGACGGGCTGTCGCCGGCAGCCGCCTGGTGGGCTGCGATAGCCGCGTTGCGCTCCGCCTGCTCTTGGGCCCGCAAGGCCCGCTTGCGGGCGGGCGTGCCCATGAAATACATCATCAAGGCGACGGGCAACACGCCGTACAGCACAAAGGTGAAGATCGCGCCCAGCACCGAACCGTTGGTGTTGGTGGCCTCGGCAACGCTCATCATGAGCGCCACGTAAATCCAAGCGATGGGGACGATGTACATAAGGGTTTCGGAGGGTGCGGTGTGTCAGGATATCGCAGCTTAAGACTGCCATACTTGCACGTTAGACTAGACCCACTAATTTTGAAGGTGATGGCGTGACGCAACACTCCTCTGACTTTATGGCCCAAGCGGCCGAGCAGTTCCAACAGGCATTGACCCAAAGCTTCGCCAAAGCGCTGGAGTCCTTCAAAGGGCTGGACGCAGGTGTCGCCGGGGCTGGGTTTCCGGCCATGGGCGAGGCGGTGCCGGACATTAAGTTCTCCCAAGATCGTTTGCAAACCTTGCAAAAGTCTTATGTGGAAGAGGCCATTAAGCTCTTCAGCCAGGGCATGGGCCACACGCCGCCCCTGCCGGACCGCCGGTTTGCGGCGCCCGCATGGGGTGACAACCCTGTAGCGGCCTACGCTGCAGCGGCTTATCTCCTCAATGCCCGCACCATGATGGGCTTGGCCGAGGCAGTCGAGACAGACAGCAAAACCAAAAATCGCATCCGCTTCGCGGTAGAGCAGTGGATGGCCGCCGCCTCCCCGAGCAACTATTTGGCTTTCAATGCCGAGGCCCAGAAAAAAGCCATTGAAACCAAAGGCGAGAGCATTGCCAAGGGCGTCAAAAACCTGGTGCACGACCTGCAGCAAGGCCACGTCTCGATGACCGATGAGAGTCTGTTTGAAGTGGGCAAAAACGTGGCGACCACCGAAGGTGCGGTGGTGTTCGAAAACGAGCTGTTCCAGCTCATCGAATACAAGCCGCTCACCGCCAAGGTCTATGAAAAGCCGTTCCTGCTGGTGCCGCCTTGCATCAACAAGTTTTACATCCTCGACTTGCAGCCGGATAACTCGCTGATCCGCTACGCGGTGGAGCAAGGCCACCGCACCTTTGTGGTGAGCTGGCGCAATCCTGACGAAACCTTGGCCAACAAGACCTGGGACGACTACATCGAGCACGCGGTGATCCGTGCGATTGGCGTGACCCGCGATATCAGCGGCTCGCCCACCATCAATGCGCTGGGCTTTTGCGTCGGGGGCACCATGCTGGGTACCGCGCTCGGCGTGTTGGCTGCAAGGGGCGAAAAGCCGGTGGACAGCGCGACTTTCCTCACCACCTTCCTCGATTTTTCAGACACCGGGATTCTCGATGTGTTCATCGACGAGGCCATGGTCAAGTTCCGTGAGGCCGAGCTGGGCAAGGG
>DAINNP010000151.1:0-5780 GCA_036735785.1 Rhodoferax sp.
TCCACTTCTGGTTCACCGAGCTAACCCCCAAGCAGCACTTCGCCAAAGACGCTGCCTTGGACGAAGCCATCCGCACCCGCTTCGGCGCCACGCTGGAGGCTGCGGCGCGGTGTGAGCTGTTTGCCTGGCGCGCCACGCCCGAGGGGCGGCTGGCGGAGGTGTTGGTGCTGGACCAGTTCTCGCGCAATGTGTACCGCGACACCGCCCGCGCCTTTGCGCAGGACGCGCTGGCCCTGGTGCTGGCGCAAGAGCTGGTGGCCAGTGGGCAGGACCGCAGCCTGCCCCTGGCGCAGCGCAGCTTTGCCTACATGCCCTACATGCACAGCGAGTCCGCGCTGGTGCACGCGCAAGCCGTGGCCCTGTTTTCGCAGCCGGGCATGGAAGACACCCTGCGCTTTGAGCTGCGCCACAAAGAGATCATCGACCGCTTCGGCCGCTACCCCCACCGCAACGCCATCCTGGGCCGCACCTCTACGCCCGAGGAGCTAGCTTTCTTGAGCGAACCGGGGTCTTCGTTCTAGGTTTTCGGCAGCTGATTTGCTACGCTTTTAGTAGCTGCTCGCGCTTATTCCACGAGCGCTAAGTGCCTGTTTGATGCCTAAATGGCCAAGAACCACCAGCAACGACTCGGCTTCATTTAACGCTGATAACTACCTTGCCCTTCGCGCGCCCTGACTCCACATAGGCCATGGCTTCGTTGGTGGACTCGAACGGGAATACCTTGTCGACCACGGGCCGGATGGCGCCCGCTTCGATCAGGCGGGTGATGTCACTCAACTGGCTGCCACTGGCTCGCATAAACAGGAACGAAAAGTCGATACCCAGTGCGCGGGCCCTGCGGCGCACACCGGCGCTGAGCATGCGGATAACCAGCTTGACCAGCGCTGGTGCCCCGATCTGCTGACCGAACGCAGGATCGGCGGGCCCGGAGATGGACACGAGCTTGCCGCCAGGCTTGAGCACGCGAAGGGATTTTTCTAGCGCCTTGCTGTCTTGGCTGTGCAAGACCACGTCGTAGTCGCGCAGCACGTCTTCGAAGTCTTGCGTTTTGTAGTCGATCACCACATCTGCGCCCAGCCCCTTCACCAAGGGCACATTGGACGTGCTGGTGGTGGTGGCCACTGTGGCGCCCAGGTGCTTGGCGAGCTGTATGGCGAAGGTGCCTACGCCGCCGGAACCGGCCTGGATGAAGACCTTCTGCCCTTTCTTCAGTTGGGCGCGTTCGACCAGCGCCTGCCAGGCGGTGAGGCCCACAAGCGGCATGGAGGCAGCCTCTTCCATGGTGATGCCCTCGGGCTTGTGCGCCAGTGACGACTCTTTGACCGGAACCAACTCGGCGAAGGTGCCGATGCGGAAGTCATCGACCCGTGCATAGACCGCATCCCCCGCCTTGAACTGCCGCACCCGCGGGCCTACTTTCACCACCACGCCGGCCACGTCGTGCCCGAGCACCAGCGGCATGCGGTACGGCATGATGAGCTTGAACTCGCCATCGCGGATCTTGGAGTCCAGCAGATTGACGCCTGCAGCGTGCACCTGCACCAACACCTCGTCGTCACGCAACTCCGGGGGCGGCATGTCGGTCAGGCTCAGGGCGCGCTTTTTTCCGTAGCCGTTGAGAACAAATGCTTTCATGGTGATTCCTTGTGCGGGTCTTTGGGGTTAGGCGGGCAAACGCAGGTCTTTGCGCACACCGGCATCGAGCACGCTGGCGGGGGCGAATCGGCGCAGCAGTTGCATGCGCTTGGCAAGGCCCGGGGCGTAGTGCAGCTTGGGGCGGGTGGCCTGCGCAGCCTGGAGCACCGTCTCGGCCACCACCTCGGGGCCGTCGGCGTCGACAACCACCTGTTTCACCCGCTTTTCCACACCGGTGCGAACGGTGCGGTACACCTCCAGCGGGGAGTCGGGTTGCATCAGGTTCGCTTCAAACGGCGTGTTGATATATGCCGGCTCCACCACAGAGACGCGGATGCCCAGCGTGCGCAGCTCATGGTCCAGCGCCTCCGAGTAGCCCGCCACGGCGTGCTTGGTGGCGGAGTACAGCGCCATGTAGGGCATGGGCAAAAAGCCCAGCACCGAGCCGATGTTGATGATGCGGCCGCTGCCCTGCGCTCGCATATGCGGCACCACGGCACGCGTCATTCGCACGATGCCAAAGAAGTTGGTGTCGAAGATGGCCTGCGCTTGGTCGAGCGAACTTTCTTCTGCCGCAGCAGGCGCGACCCCGAAACCCGCGTTGTTGACGAGCAGGTCGATGCGGCCTTCGAGCTTCATCAGTTGCTGCACAGCAGCGTCCACCGACGCATCGCTGGTTACATCCAGGGGCAGCATGGCAAACGCCCCCACTTTGGCAGCGCCACCCCGCCGGCTGGTGCCGTACACCTGGTAGCCGGCCTGCACGAGCTGCTGGGCTGTGGCCTCGCCGATGCCGGATGAAGCGCCGGTGACCAGCGCGATTTTTTTCTTGAGAGTCATGGTGTTGTTCCTTGTGTTTTGGGGAGTGGTGACTGGGTTAAAAGCAATCTCACATGACGACCGTCATATGTAAAGGCGAAAAATTGACGCTCATCGTTGTGCCTTGTGTCGGTCAGGAAGTGGTGGTGGTGAGCAAATGCTGGAGCGCGGCTTCGCGCAGGCTGTCAGACAGCGCAGGCTCGTCCACCGCACGAGCCAGTAGCAAGGCGCCGACCATGGTGGCCACGGTGACCATTGCGCGCTCATGCGCAGCGGACTGGCCCCAGTCAGGCGATTGCCGGGCGGCAAAGTCCACCATTGCCTTGATGTGCCGGGTGGTCACCCGGCGTACATCGGGCGCCTGGCGCGAAGTCTCGGACCCCAGTGCCGCCAAGGGGCAGCCAACCTCGGTGTTCTCCAAGTGCTCTTTGGACAAATAAGCGCGCAGCATGGCCTCCACCGTCTTGTCAGCGGGCACGCTGCCCACCACACCGGCAATAGCGTCAGCCGACTCGGCGCAGGCCTGGCCCGCTGCTTCGGCCAACATGGCCTCGCGGGAGTCGAAGTGCGCATAGAAAGCGCCATGGGTCAGACCCGCTTCCTTCATGATGTCTGCAACGCCCGTGCCGTCATATCCACTGCGGCGAATGGCCCGCGCGGCTACCGCCACGATGCGGGCGTGGGTTTCTTCTTTGGCGGCAGCCCTGGCGTTGAGTTTCTCATTTCGCATGACACTCATCATACAAATATTTATTCCGCTTGTCCAGTGGCCCGCGAATCCGCTCGGGTCGCCATCAGCGATGGCTGGGGTCTTCGTCTTAGGTGTACGGAAGCTTATTTGCTACGCTTTTGGTAGCTGCTCGCGCATATTCCACGAGCGCTAGAGGCCAATTTCATACCAAATATCCCCCGCGCGTACACTGCTCCGCCATGGGCTCTCTGTTCAATCTGTCTCTGCTGGCGCTGGCCATGCTGGCCTTTGCGGGCAACTCGCTGTTGTGCCGCGTGGCGCTCAAGGGCGGCGCCATGGATGCGGCCAGTTTCACCACCGTGCGCTTGGTGTCTGGCGCAATCACGCTGGCCGCCTTGGTGTGGCTGCAGCGCAAACCAAGCCCCCAGGGCGCGCGCACCGCAGCGCTGCCGGGTGATGGCTGGTCGGCGCTGGCGCTGTTTGTGTATGCGGCCGGGTTTTCGTTTGCCTACCTCAGCATGTCGGCGGCCACGGGGGCGCTGCTGCTGTTTGGTGCGGTGCAGGCCACCATGATTGCCTGGGGCCTGTACCGGGGCGAGCGCTTGAGCCCGCAGCAGCTGGGCGGCTTTGCGCTGGCGGTTGCGGGGCTTGTGGTGCTGATGTTGCCGGGCGTAGCAGCGCCAGGCTTGGTGGGCTCTGCCGCCATGCTGGGTGCTGGGGTGGCATGGGGCGCTTATTCGCTGCTGGGCCGGCGCCAGCCCGCCCACGGTGGCGCTGACCCTACGGCAGTAACGGCGGGCAACTTCATTCGCACCGTACCCATGGCGCTGGTGCTCAGTGCGGCGGCGCTGCCGCAGCTCCACATCACCAGCAGCGGCTTGGTGTTTGCGGTGGCCTCGGGCGCGCTGACATCAGGTGTGGGCTATGCCGTGTGGTACCGGGTGTTGCCCACCCTGCAAGCGACCCACGCCGCCACGGTGCAGCTCAGCGTGCCGGTGATTGCGGCTGTGGGTGGCGTGGTGCTGTTGGGCGAGGCCGCCACCTGGCCGATGGCGCTATCGGGCTGCGCCATCTTGGGCGGCATTGGCTTGGTGATTTGGAAGAAGGCCTAAGCGCTGCGCAGTGCTGCATCGCTGCTTGTAAGAATCTGCCGCGTGGGCAGACAAACCGCTTTCAACCGCATTGCCCGCCCCCATGAAAACCTTGCTTATCCGCTGCGCCGCGTTGCTGCTGGCCGCCCTCGCCGCCATGGCCCATGCCGCCGAGCCTGTGAGCACCGGCTGGATGAGTGGTGCCGCCATTGGTGGCAAAGATGCGGTGTCGTATTACTCACCCGAGGCCAAAGCCAGCCACCAGGTGGTGGAAGGCAGCAGCACGTTTACCGTGCAGTACCTGGGCGTGCCTTGGCGCTTTGCATCCAAGGCCAGCGCCGACAAGTTTGCAGCCAACCCCGCGGCCTATGCGCCGCAGTACAACGGGCATTGCTCTAACGGGCTGTCGCTGGGCGAGGGCTTGATACCCACCAGCGGCTCGGTGTGGGAGTTTTTTGACAACAAGCTGCACTTGTTTTACGCCGAGCGCGGCCGCCAGCGCTGGCTCAACGGCGACTGGAAAGCCTATCGCCAACAGGCCGACAAAGCGTGGCAGGAAATACTGGCCGCTAAGCGGTGAAGGTGTAGGCCTGCGAGGCTCTGTTCTGCTTTGATAAAGGTAATTTTGCTACGCTTTTAGTAGCTGCCTGCGCATATCCTACCTGCGCTAGACGCCTATTTGGCGCATAGAAGGCTGCTCCGGTAAACTCGAACCCATGCGCCCCTCCCAAGCTCTCCGCCAACACCGTGATGCCGTCTGCCTTACTGCAGCGCGTTACCGCGTGGTCAACCCACGGGTATTTGGTTCGGCCCTGCACGGCGATGACCGCGAAGGCAGCGACTTGGATTTGTTGGTGGACCCACTACCGGGAACCACTTTGTTCGATCTCGGTGGCCTGCAAGACGAACTGCAAGAGCTGCTGGGCGTATCGGTAGATGTGCTTACGCTCAACGACCTGCCCATCAAATTCCGCGACATAGTGGCCCGGGAAGCGCGCCCCCTATGACCTTGAACAGGTTGCCGGACTACTTGGACCACATGCGGCAAGCGATTGCCGATGCGCAGACCTTCACCGAAGGCATGGCCCAAGCGGACTTCATGCAAGACAGGCGAACCCAACAAGCAGTGGTGATGAGCCTCATCGTTCTGGGCGAGGCAGCAACCAAGGTAATGGACCAATTCCCCGAATTTGCTGCCATTCATGCCGAGATTCCTTGGCGCAACATGCGGGGGATGCGCAACCGCATCGCGCACGGTTACTTCGACATCAACCTTGAAGTGGTTTGGGATACCGTCAAATCTGCACTGCCTGCCTTGAAAAGCCAGCTGGACGTATTGCGGGCTACCTAAAACCCTGATTTCTTGACTGCTACTTGCTACGCTTTTAGTAGCTAATCACGCATATTCCACGTGGGCTAGTGGCCTATTTCTCTTAAATCCGGCAACTGTGCGCTCTATACTGCCGCATGCCCCAAGCCCACCCTACCATTACCCCTCAGCTGTTGCGCCAGCTGACGCTTAACCCGACAGACCACCCCCGTGG
>DAINNP010000152.1:0-5740 GCA_036735785.1 Rhodoferax sp.
GGCACCATGACATTCGGTGAGCAGGTGGACGAACCTACCTCCCACGCCATTCTGAGCCGCTCGCTCGAGCGCGGGGTCAACTTCATCGACACGGCCGAGATGTACTCGGTGCCCCCACGCGCCGAGACCTTTAACCTGACCGAAAAAATCATCGGCAACTGGATCAAGGCCAACCCCGGCGCCCGTGAAAAACTGGTCATTGCCACCAAGGTAGCCGGCCCCTCGCGCGGCATGCCTTGGGTGCGCAATGGCAGCAGCAACCTGACCGCCGAAGACATCATTGCCGCAGCAGAAGGCAGCCTGCAGCGGATGAACATCGACGTCATCGACCTGTACCAAATCCACTGGCCGGTGCGCCACGTGCCCATGTTCGGCGGCATGTACTACAACCCCGCCAATGAAAACGTGGGTGGCAGCGCCATTGAAGAGCAGCTGCGCGCGATGGACACGCTGGTAAAGGCCGGCAAGGTGCGCGCCATCGGTTTGTCGAACGAAACGTCTTACGGCGTGCACGAGTTTGTGCGTTTGGCCGAGCAGCACGGCCTGCCCCGTATTGCCACCGTGCAAAACAACTACGGCCTGCTGGCTCGCACGGCAGAAAACGGCTTGGACGAAACCATGCACCGCCTGGGCGTGTCGCTGCTGCCGTATTCGCCCTTGGCCTTTGGCCTGCTGACCGGCAAATACGACGACGAAGGCCTGCTGGGCGAGAACGTGTCGCCCGACGTGCGCCTGCGCAAGTTCGAGTCCACCCGCAAACAGCGCTGGGGCCGCCCCGATGCCCTGAAAGCCGCGCGCAAATACAACGCCTTGGCCCGCGAATACGGCTTCACACCCAGCCAGATGGCACTCGCCTTTTGCTACACCAAGTGGCAAGTGGCCAGCACCATCATCGGTGTGCGCACCCTGGAGCAGCTCGATGAAAACATCGACGCGTGGGGCACCGTGCTGCCCGAAGAGCTGCTCAAAAAGATCGACGAAGTCCGCTGGGAAATCCGCGATCCGGCGGTGTGAGCACCGGCGGGGGCAATTCAATTGCCCTGCTGATGTCTGCTGTGCAGCGGAAGCAGACACGAAGATACCCCTTGTGTGATAGAGCGGCGACAACTGATTCTTACCTATCATCGACACTTAGGCTGCACCAGCGATATCCACCTGACTTGAAATGAACATCGGCTTCCTCATCGTCCTACTCTTTGCCTCTATCCCATTCCTCTTCGAGTTCGAGATGCTTGGCGCTAATCCAATGACAAAACTGTCTTTTGCTGAAGTTTTGCGTTTGCGAAACTTTCGCGGTCAACGGTGGGCTTGGGGCTTTGGAATTTTGCTCATCATGATTACTTTGCTTGCTGCTGCGCCAAGCGCTTCTGGCAAGAGTTACTCAGTTGGCATCGGCATGCTCTTGGTCGTTGCTTTGTCGCAGCTTTGTATTTGGGTCTTAGTCTATGTAAGGGTTCGTAGAGCCAGAGCTGCGCCAAGGGATTGCAGGAAAGATGCAGCGTAATTCATACTCCAACAAATACTTTGAAAGTCTGCAATCAGCCTTTTCCGGCCCTGCCAAAGCGTATAAAAATACGCCCCTATGGCCAAAAAAGACCACGTCTCTGAAACTCCCGCCACTCAGCTGCTCAAGTCGAGCAAGGTGGCGTTCACCGAACACCCTTACGAGTACCTGGAGCATGGTGGGGCAACCCACAGTGCAGAGGTGCTGGGCTTTGATCCGTTTGCGGTGGTCAAAACACTGATCATGCAAGACCAGGACGCCAAGCCGCTGGTAGTGCTGATGCACGGCAACCGCAAGGTGTCCACCAAAAACCTGGCGCGCCAGATTGGTGCCAAGTCGGTGGAGCCCTGTGCCCCCGAAGTGGCCAACCGGCACAGTGGCTACCTGGTGGGCGGCACCTCGCCGTTTGCCACGCGCAAGGTCATGCCGGTGTATGTCGAGTCCAGCATTTTGGAGCTGCCACGCATCTGCATTAACGGCGGGCGGCGTGGCTACCTGGTGGGCATTGCGCCTGCGGTTTGCGTGCAGTTACTCGGTGCCACGCCCGTGCAATGCGCCATGCCCCTGTAACTCACACCCGAGTGCGCCCGCTCACCCAGGGCGCGCTGTTGTCTTCACCCAGATCCCAGAACAAGCCGGCCATGATGGCCAGGCCTTCGCGTGCTACCGAACCCAGCAAATGCTCGTTAGGCGCGTGTTGCGCGCACGCAGGATAGGAGTGCGGAATCCACAGCGTGGGCAGGCCCAACACATCGGCAAACAGGTCATTGGGCAGTGAACCCGCCAGGTTAGGTAGTAGCGTGGGCACTTTGCCGGCGCTGGTTTGCATGGACGCCAGTGTCCAGTCCACCCAGGGGTTGTCCAGGTCCAGACGGGTGGCGCCGCACGACATGCCGACCTCTACTGCCACCATGTCGAAGCCGTGTGCATCCAGGTGCGTGCGCACAGTGTGGGCCAGGGTTTGCCAGTCGGTGCCGACCACAAAACGAAGCTGGCAATGGGCTACGGCGCTGGACGGTATGGCATTGATGGGGCGACTGGGGTTGCCTGAGCCTAGGGCCAGCACCTCCAGGGTGTTCCAGCCCACCAGTTGCTCAATCGGGCGCAAGCCGGGCTCGCCCCAGCCGGGGCTGAGGGTGGGGGCGTCCGGGTCGGCGCCCACATCGACGGTGTGCAAGGCTTGGCGCAGCTTGTCGGGTACCGGTGGCGGCAACAGGCCGGGCACCAGAATGCGGCCTTGCGCATTGACCATGGTGGCCAGCGCGTGGCTGAGCAGTGTGGCGGGGTTGGCTAGCACACCACCCCAGTTGCCCGAATGGTAGGCGCGCTCCCGGCTGCGCACCGACAGGGTGAAATTGACCGCGCCGCGCGAGCCCAGGAACAGCGTGGGGCTGGCGGCGCTGATGCGGGGGCCATCGCTCGCCACGAATACGTCGGCACGCAGTGCGTCGCGGTAGGTCTCGCAAATGGTGCGCAGTCCTGGGGAACCGGCTTCTTCACCGGTTTCGATGAGCAGGGTCACGTTGTAGCCCAGGCCCCGATCTTGGGCTCTGCGGGCCTCTATGGCATGGGCCAGGGCGGCCAAGGTAACGGTGTGCTGCCCCTTGTTGTCGGCGGTGCCGCGGCCGTACCAGTGGTCGCCTTCGATGTGCAACTCCCACGGGTTCAAGCCTTCACGCCAGGCACCGTCTTGCCCGCTGACCACATCGCCATGGCCGTAGCTCAGCACGGTGGGCAGGGAAGGGTCTTCAATGCGGCGGGCTAGCAACAGAGGACCAGCCTGTGCTACCGGGTTGGGCAGTATTTCGCAGACGAAGCCCTGTGATTGCAGCCAGGGCTGCATTTCTTGCTCCAGGTAGTCGCGCAGTGCCGGTGGGCTCTGTCCTGTGTCGCTCTCCGACCGGTAGGCCACGCGACGGGCGAGGTCGGTGGCCAAGCCACCGGTGCTGAAATAGTGGTCGACGTGGACCAGCAGGTCTTGGCGTTGCATGGGCTTACTCCACCACAATCTTGGCGCGCCAGGCGTGGGCGCGGTAGCGGGTGACCTCGTCGTCGATGATTTTGCGCACAGCTGCGGGGCCTATGTTTACAGGCTCCATTGCTTGGGCGCGTATTTGCGCTTGCATGTCAGGGTCCGCCATGATGGCGCTGACCTCTGCGACCAGCTTGTTCACTACTGCCTGGGGTGTGCGCGCCGGTGCAGCCATCGCGTACCAGCCATCAAAGGCGGCTCCGGGCAGCTTGAGTTCGTTGACGGTGGCAATGTCCGGGAAGAGGCTGGAGCGTGTTGCCCCTGCAATCGCCAGTCCGCGCAGTTTGCCGGAGCGGATATGCGGTGCTGCGGCCGCCACGGTGTCTATGCCCATCTGCACCTCGCCGCCAATCAGGGCCATCAGGGCTTGGCTGCTGCCTTTGTAGGGCACATCTTGCATGGAGACGCCGGCCGCTTGTTCCAGCAAGGTGCCCACCAGGTGAGGTGCTGATCCGGCGCCATAGGTGTAGTAGTTGAGCGCCTTGGGCCGGGCTTTAGCCGCCGCCAGCAACTCGGCGAGCGTTTTGTAGGGTGACTGGGCATTGACCACCAGCACCAGCGGCGCGCGAGCCACCAGTGCAATCGGGGCCAGGTCTTTGGCCGGGTCATAGGGCAGGTTTGCACGGAGTGCCGGATTCACGGTGTAGCTGGTGGAGCCCGATACCAGCAGGGTGTAGCCGTCGGGCTCTGCCTTGGTCACCGCTTCGGTTCCGATGATGGTCGATGCGCCGGGCTTGTTGTCAATAACTACCGGCTTGCCAAAGCGGGCGGCGAGCTTTTGTCCCAAAGCACGGGCAACGATGTCGGTGCCACCCCCTGGTGGAAAGGGCACCACCAGGCGCACCGGGCGGGAGGGCCAAGTGTCCTGGGCGGCTACAGGAGCCGCTGCGAAGAGGCCGCTGGTGCACAGCAGGGCGATGGAAAGCGAGGCAAACAGGCGCATGAGTCATCCTTGGTCGGTCATTGGGTGGAACGGAGAATCCGCACAAACTCAGGCAAATTTCACACCAGTTCTAACTTGCTTGAATAAGAGAGATAGCAATAGACTGTTGCTTTTTAAGCAATTGAATAACCATGCGTGTACCTTTCCAAAGTTTGCCTTTGCGTTATTTTGTGGAGGTGGCTCGCACGGGCTCGGTCAACCAGGCAGCTATCCAACTGCATGTGGCTGCATCGGCCGTGAGTCGTCAGTTGGCAAAGCTGGAGGAGTCTTTGGCGGTAGGGTTGTTTGAGCGACAGCCGCGCGGCATGCGTCTTACTGATGCGGGCGCCCGTTTACTGGCCTTCGCTACAACACAAGCCTTGGAGTCAGACCAGGTGGTGGCCCAAATCCGGGGGGTTGCAGAGCAAGAGCGGCAGCTGGTGCGAGTGGCATCCACCGAGGGTTTTGCGGCCGGTTTTCTGCCTTGGGTTTTGGGTGCTTTTCGTCAGCAGCATGCCCAAACCCGTATTCACTTGCAAGTCGGATCGCCGGACGAGGTTGCAGAGTTGGTGCTGCGTGGTGATGCAGACCTGGGCTTGAAGTACAGCACCCGACCGGAAAAAGGTTTGCAGCTGTTGCATTCAGCTGTTGCACCCGTTTGCGCCATCATGCGGCCGGACCATCCACTGGCCCGCCAGCGGCAGGTGACTGTGGGGCAAGTAGTGAATTACCCCTTGTTGGCGGGTGCCCAAGGGCTCACGGCCACACAGCTATTTGACCAGTGTTGCAGCATGCAAGGCGTGCACTACACCGCAGCCGTTAGTAGCAATTTTTCCGCTGCCCTGTTGCCGATGGTGGGGCCCCACGACATCTTGTTGGCCAGTTACCTGACCGCAGCCCCGTGGATGGAGAGCGGTCACTTGGTAGCCCGTCCGTTTGAAGAGGTGCAACTGCAACAACGGCGTTTGCAGGTTCTGGCGGTCAAGGGGCGAACGCTACCGGCCGCTGTTGCAGCGTTCGCCACGCACCTGATCGACGCAGCCGAGCAGTTCGGCAAGCGCAAAGTCGGGCAACGCAAGCGGCCGGGTGGCGCCGCGCTTGCTTGAGTTGCGGGCCCGATCGGGCTGGCAGAATAGGCCCCTTTCCCACAGCTGTGGCAGTGATACGGAGTCGTTTTGCAACCATCCACTTTTCTTTTCCCGATTCTTGCGGGGGTACTGGCCTATTTGATCGGGTCTTTGTCGTTTGCCGTCATCGTGAGCCGCGTCATGGGCCTGAACGA
>DAINNP010000153.1:0-1159 GCA_036735785.1 Rhodoferax sp.
CACCCATGTTTGGCGCAGACAAAGGCACCGCAGCCTCCGACCGTTTGAACGGCAAGAAACTCAACATCGGCATCGTGCAGGCCCGCTTCAATGCGGACATCACCAATGCACTAGCCAACGCCTGCAAAACCGAATTGCTGGCCTTGGGCGTATCCGAAAAAGATATTGACCATGTCACCGTACCCGGTGCCCTGGAAGTGCCAGTGGCGCTGCAAGCCATGGCGGAAAAAGGCACCTACGATGCGCTGATCGCGCTGGGCTGCATCATCCGCGGCGAAACCTACCACTTTGAGCTGGTGGCGAACGAATCCGGTTCCGCCGTGACCCGCGTATCTCTGGACTACCAGATCCCCGTGGCCAATGCGATTCTCACCACCGAGAACCTCGAACAAGCCGTAGCCCGCCAGACCGACAAGGGGCGCGATGCGGCCCAAGTCGCCGTCGAAATGGCCAACCTGTTGGAGAGCATCTGATGAGCGATACCCCCAGCACCTCCGCGGCCAAGCGCCCTCCCCGTCAGAGCCGCACCGGCCTGACCACCACCGGCGCCCGCAAAGCAGGCAGCAAATCCAACCGCACCCGCGCCCGCGAATTCGCGCTGCAAGGCCTTTACCAAAGCCTGGTGGGCCGCAATGCGGTCGACGATATTGACCCGTTCACCCGTGACCTGGCCGGTTTCGCCAAAGCGGACGCGGTGCATTTCGATGCCTTGCTGCACGGCTGCGTTGCCCAAGCGGAAGAGCTTGACGCCCTGATCATTCCGGCATTGGACCGTCCGATGGCCGAGATTTCGCCGGTCGAACACGCCATCATGTGGATTGGTGCTTACGAGTTGAAGCACTGCCTCGATGTGCCATGGCGCGTGGTGCTCAATGAGTGCATTGAACTTGCCAAAGAATTCGGCGGCACCGATGGTCACAAATACGTCAATGGCGTGCTCAACGGCATTGCCCCCCAGCTGCGCGCCGTGGAAATCGACGCCGAACGCAACAAAAAACCCGCTGCCTGACCCCACGACCGCCACGATGCACATTTCCTCACGCGCACAGAACATTGAGCCGTTTTATGTGATGGAGGTTGCCAAGGCAGCTTCTGCCCTGGCTGCACAAGTGGCGCACAGCGATGCGCCTATGGTGTTCCTCAATATCGGGGAACCCGA
>DAINNP010000153.1:1259-5738 GCA_036735785.1 Rhodoferax sp.
GTCTTGATGCCGGACCCCAGCTACCCGTGCAACCGCCATTTTGTGAGCGCCGCCGAGGGCAAGGCTGTGCTGCTGGAAACCTCGGCCGACGAGCGCTACCAGCTCAGCGCTGCGAAAGTGGAGGCCGCTTGGGGCCCGCGCACCCGCGGTGTGCTGCTGGCTTCGCCATCGAACCCCACAGGCACCTCGATTCACCCCGACGAACTGCGCCGCATCCATGCAGTGGTGCAGGCCAAGGGTGGTATCACTATGATCGACGAGATCTATCTGGCACTCAGCCATGACGACCAGTTCGGTCACACTGCGCTGGCGCTGGATGACCAGGTCATCAGCATCAACAGCTTCAGCAAGTACTTCAACATGACGGGTTGGCGCTTGGGCTGGATGGTGGTTCCGCAAGACCTGGTGCCGGTGATTGAGCGCCTGGCCCAAAACCTGTTCATCTGCCCCAGCACCATCGCCCAGCATGCGGCACTGGCCTGCTTCGAGCCGGAGAGCATTGCGCTCTACGAGGCCCGCCGCGCTGAGTTCAAAGCGCGTCGCGACTATTTCATTCCGGCCCTGCGTGATTTGGGTTTCGGCATTCCGGTGGAGCCCGACGGAGCCTTCTATGTGTGGGCTGATTGCTCGGAACTTTGCGCGCGACTCGGGCTCCAAAGCAGCTGGGAGTTTGCCTTTGAAGTCATGAACCGTGCGCATGTAGCAATCACGCCCGGTCGAGACTTCGGCACAGCGCAAACGGCCCAGTTTGTCCGCTTTTCGACCGCCAGCTCGATGCAACAATTAGAAACAGCCATCCAGCGTTTGCGTGCGATGCTCACATCCGTTTAAGCCCTCACACCATGAACCAAGACCTTTCCATCCTGCACCTGATCCTGAACGCGAGCATCGTGGTCCAGGCCGTCATGGCCTTGTTGATGCTGGTATCGATTGCCAGCTGGGCCGCCATCTTCCGCAAGCTGTTTTCGCTCAAACGCATCAAAACCCAAAACGAAGCTTTTGAACGCGACTTCTGGTCAGGCTCCAGCCTCAATGATCTGTTCAACGCAGCGAGTCGCAATGCCCAGACCTGTGGCCCGATGGAGCGTATTTTTGCCAGCGGCATGCGCGAATTTCAAAAGCTGCGCGAGCGCCGTGTCAGCGATGTCGGCACCTTGATGGACGGCGCACGCCGTGCGATGCGCGCCAGCTTCCAGCGTGAGATGGACGAGGTCGAAAGCAACCTGTCCTTTCTGGCATCGGTCGGGTCGGTGTCGCCGTATGTGGGTCTGTTCGGCACCGTGTGGGGCATCATGCACGCGTTCACCGGCCTGGCCTCTTTGCAACAAGTGACCTTGTCGACCGTGGCGCCCGGTATTGCAGAGGCCCTGGTGGCGACCGCCATCGGCCTGTTTGCAGCCATTCCGGCGGTGGTGGCCTACAACCGCTTCGCCCGCGACCTGGACCGCATCGCCATCCAGCAAGAAACCTTCATCGAAGAGTTTTCGAACATCCTGCAACGCAACGTGAGCGCCCAGCCTGCGCCGGCAGCCCGCTAAGCCGCACAAGGAATCAACATGCCTGCTGTCGCCGGACGTGGCCGTGGTCGCCGCACCATCAACGAGATCAACATGGTGCCCTTCATCGATGTGATGTTGGTGCTCTTGATCATCTTCATGGTGACCGCACCCTTGATTACCCCCAGCGTGATTGACTTGCCCAGCGTAGGCAAGGCATCGCGTCAGCCTGACCAGATCATCCAGGTGACCCTGACCAAGACCGAATCGCTCGAGGTCAAAGTGAAAGAGAAAACCTCGTCTGTGGCACTCAAAGACCTGGCCGCCACCGTCAAGCAGGCCCAAGGCACGGGCGACGGGGCTGCGCCAGTCAACTCGGCAGTGGTGATCAGTGCCGACAAGAACGTGAAATACGAGAGCGTGGTCAAAGTCATGGACACCTTGCAGCGCGCAGGCATTCAGCGGGTCGGCTTGTCCGTTCAGCTGGCCAACTGAGTCCCCGACCTGCACCATGCCCGCTGCTGATACCCGACAGGAATTTGCGCCGCCCCACACACCGGGCATGTTGCGCGCGCTGGTCATGGCCTTGGTGGCCCATGCGGCGCTGGTGGCGGTGCTGGCGATTGGCGTGGCCTGGAAACGCGAACTCCCGCCCGCCACGGTAGAAGCTGAGCTGTGGTCTGCGATTCCGCAAGAGGCGGCGCCCCCGCCGCCGCCTGAAGAGCCACCAGAGCCTGAAGTCGAGCCTGAGCCAGCCCCCAAGCCAACGCCAACTCCCCCGCCGCCCGTGGTGAAACCCGCAGAGCCGGAAGCGCCTAGCAAGGCGGACATCGCGTTGGCCAAAGAAAAAGAGCGCCGTATCGCCGAAGAAAAGCAAAAGGAATTGCAAGCGCAAAAGGCAGAGGCGCGCAAAGCCCAAGAAAAACGCGAGCTCGAAAAGCAGGCTCAGGAAAAAGCGGCCAAAGACAAGCAAGACAAAGCCCGTGCCCAGTTGCGCGAAAAAGAGCAGCTGGAAAAAGAAAAGCTCGCCAAAGAGAAAGCCGCACGCGAGGCCAAAGAAAAAGCTGACAAAGCCAAACTGGCCGACGCCGCCAAACTCAAGGCGCAAAAAGCGGCCAAAGAAGATGCCAAGCGCACTGAAGAGCTGCGCCAGCAGCAAATCGCCCGCATGACCGGTCTGGCGGGAGCCAGCGGCAGTGGTGCGCCAGGCTCCACCGGTACCGCCGCGAAGAGCTCAGGCCCCGGGGCGAACTACAGCGGGCGCATCCAGGCGGCGGTCAAACCCAACATCACGTTCACCGACACGATTGTCGGCAACCCCAAAACCGAGATTGAAGTGAGCCTGAGCGCAAGCGGCGAAATCTTGAGCAAGCGCGTCATCAAACGCAGCGGCAACAAGGCCTGGGATGACGCGGCCGAAAATGCGATCGACAAAACCCGCAAGTTGCCGCTGGACGACGGCAAGGTTTGGTCGCCGATGATCATCGTGATCTCGCCGCAGACCTTGGTCGGCCCTTAATCTGCCCAGTTCTGCTCTGTTTTTGATAGCTACTGGCGCAGCTATCTAGAGCGCCAGCAGCCTTTTTCATCAAAAATCAGTCGTAGGCAATCGCGGCCACTCCCCCATTGGCCTGTGCACGCCAGCTCGCAAGGGCTGCGTCGGTGGGGTAGAACTTGGCGGCTTCGCCCAGATGCAAATCAGCCGCTGCCTGCTCCACCGGATGGGCGCCTGCCGCACTGCACACCAACTGCAGGCGGACTGACAGGCCGCGCACCGTTTCCCCATGTTCGGTTGTTTCGCGCACAGCAGGAAACTCGCGCACCAAGGCCGCCACATCGGGCGCACGCCCCTGGGCATCGAGCTTCACCGGTACTCGCAGGTACTTGCCAAACTTGCAGCGTGCCTGCTCCAGGCTCCAGATGTGCTGCACCGTCAATTGCATACCGCCCGAGAAGCGGTCCGGCATGGCCTTGCCTTCCACGATGATGAGCTCATCGTCCTTCAGCAAGTCTTTGTAGGTATTGAGCAGCGCCTCGCTGGCGCGCGCCTCGATCATGGCGGACTTGTCGTCGAGCTTGAACAGAGCCAGTTTGCCGCGCTGCCCGTTGATCACCCGCAACTCGGTCACGATGCCGGCCAGCAACTGGGGCTCGCGGGAGTCTTTGAGCTCTTCAATCGGTCGGCGGGCGAATTTGCGGACCTCGGTGGCAACTTCGTCAAACAAGTGACCGGACAAGTAGAAACCGACGGCCGTTTTCTCTTGGGTCAGGCGCTCTTTCACGCCCCAAGGCGTGACCTCCACCAGGTCGGGCTCTTGCGTGCTGGACCCATGGTCGTCGTCACCACCCATGTCAAACAGGCCCACCTGGTTGGCGTTGGCGGCCGACGCAGCGGCAAACTCAAACGCCCGGTCCATGGAGGCCACCAACTCCGCACGGTTCAGGTGCAGCGAGTCAAAAGCCCCAGCCTTGATCAGCGCCTCCACGCATCGCTTGTTCATGCGGCTGCGGTCGACACGGCGGGCGAAGTCAAACAGGCTCTTGAACGGGCCGGCTTCTTCGGTCGGGCCCCTGCCCTCGCGCGCGGCCACGATGGCCAGAATCGCCTGCTCGCCGGTGCCCTTGATGGCGCCCAGCCCGTAGCGAATCTCTTTGTTCGAAATCGGCTCGAAGCGATAAAAGCCGCGGTTGATGTTGGGCGGCTCAAAGCTCAGGCCCATCTTCTCGGCGTCTTCAAACAACACCTTGAGCTTGTCGGTGTCGTCCATTTCGACTGTCATGTTGGCGCAGAAGAACTCGGCGGTGTAGTGCACCTTGATCCAGCCGGTGTGGTACGCCAGCAAAGAATAGGCAGCCGCGTGCGACTTGTTGAAGCCGTAGCCCGCGAACTTTTCCATCAAGTCAAAAACCTCATCGGCTTTCGCTTCGGGGATGCCGTGGGTCTTGAACGCACCGGCGCGGAAAATGCCCCGGTGCTCGTCCA
>DAINNP010000154.1:0-5726 GCA_036735785.1 Rhodoferax sp.
AAAGGCGCGTCGTCACGGATTTTGGCCAGGCTGATTTCAGGCGCCACGGTGTAGTTGCTGAAGGTGCTGGTGCCCATGTAGTGGAAGATGGGGTCGCCATTCAGGCTGAAGCGGCTGGTGGCATCGGGCATCAGGCCCTTGCCCTGGGTGCCGCGGATCAGCTGGCACAAATTGGTTTTGCGGGACAGGCAGAACTTGCACTGGCGGCACTCGGGGGTGTAGAGCGGAATGACGTGGTCGCCCTTTTTGAGGCTGGTCACGCCCGGGCCCACGTCCACCACAATGCCGGCGCCTTCGTGGCCCAGGATGGCGGGAAAGATGCCTTCGGGGTCGGCACCGCTCAGGGTGTAGTAGTCGGTGTGGCAGATGCCGGTGGCCTTGATTTCGACGAGCACTTCGCCGAACTTGGGGCCTTGCAGGTCCACGGTTTCAATGGTGAGGGGTTGGCCTGCTTTCCAGGCGACGGCGGCACGTGTTTTCATTCGGAGTTCCCTAGGGTGGTTTCTGGAGATGCATCAGGGGACGCATCGGTAATGGTGGATTCTGGGGTGACAGCGCTGGCTTGAGCAGCAGCCCGCGGCCGGCCTTCCGCCGGCACGAGCTCTTGCAGGATGGCGCCGAACACACTGGCGCCATCGCGGCCTTTGACCTCGATGCGGATGGTGTCGCCGAACTTCATGTACTCCGTGGTGGGCCTGCCATCTTGCAGGGTTTCCATGGCGCGCTTTTCGGCGATACAGCTGTAGCCGTTGGGCCAGTCTGTGCGGTTCTTGCGCGCCACCCCTTTGTTGCTGATGGTGCCCGAACCGATGATGCTGCCGGCCCGCAGGCGCCGGGTTTTGGCCGCGTGCGCAATGAGCTGGCCAAAGTGGAAATGCATGTCGGACCCGGCCTCGCAGAGCCCGACTTTGCGGCCGTTCCATATGCACTGCACCGGCAGGTGCACGCGGCCGCGGGCCCAGGCGTCGCCCAGTTCGTCCGGGGTGACCATGACAGGCGCAAATGCGGTCGCGGGTTTGCTCTGTACAAATCCGAAGCCCTTAGTCAGCTCATCGGGCACCAGGTTGCGCAGGGTCACATCGTTGACCAGCGCGATCAGGCGGACTGCATCCAAGGCACGGTCTGAGGCGCAGCCCATGGGCACATCGCCGGTCACCACGGCGAGCTCCGCCTCGAAGTCCGCGCCCCACGCCTCGCTGGCGCACACGATATCGGCATGCGGGCCCGCCAAGTCGTCGCTACCGCCTTGGTACATCAAGGGGTCGGTCTGTGCGCTCTCGGGCATCTCCGCGCCTCGGGCTTTGCGCACCAACTCCACATGGTTCAGATAAGCAGAGCCATCAAGCCACTGATAGGCCCGTGGCAAAGGCGCCATGCACTGGGCCGGGTCAAAGGCGAACGCGTGACGCGCCCGCCCTTGGTTGAGCTGGGTGTAGACCTCCTCCAAAGCCGGGGCAAGGTAATTCCAGTCATCCAGCACCTGCTGCAATCGATTGGCAATGTGGGTGGCGTAATGGGCCTGACTCAAGTCCCGCGAGACCACGACCAATTGGCCGTCACGGGTACCGTCCTGGTAGGTGGCGAGTTTCATGCGCGCATTTTCGCTGGGTTTGCAAAGCCCGCGCACACTTGTGTCTACCGTACACTGCCGCGCAACGTTCTACACACCATGATGGCCACCGATTACGCCACCTCAGCGCCTCTGCGCCGACGCCCTTGGCACCTCGTAGCCCTGGGGCTCTTGGTGCTGGTGTTGCACTGGGGTTTGCTGGGCGGCTTTGCGTACACCATGCCTTGGTTGGCTGAAAGTAGCGCGGTGGATGCGCCACCTATGCTCCTCCCGTCACTGTCAACCCGGGTGATTGCAAGCCAGGCCGAACCGGACACGCCGCCGCCCACTGCAGCCCCTGTCGTGGCACCCCCGCGGCCTGCAGCAGCCGCCCCCCGTCACACCGATATTGGCGTGGCCGTTGACAGCGATACCGCCAGCGGTGCCAGCACAACGCCTGCAAGCGACAGCGCGGCCACTACGCCGCCCGAAGACTCGCCAAGTGAACAGGTCGACACCGCGGCACCATCCAGCGAGCCGGCAGGTCTGGACAAAGCCGCAGACAGCGCCGCTGAAGCCCCTGCTGCTCTCCCCACCGCGCCCGCCAAGAGCACCGAGCGGCCTTTGCGCTTTGCATTTCCACCGCCAATGCAACTCAACTACGACGTGAGCGGACTGACGGACGGCCAACAAAACGTAGTGAGCGCAACGATTGCATGGCGACACGACGGCGCCGCCTACCAAGCCAGCCTGAATGTCACCAAATTCATGCTGAGCTTGCGGCAATGGAACAGCAAAGGCGCGTTAACCGTCGCCGGCCTGGCACCTGCGCGGTTTGGCGAAAAAGGCTTGCGTCGCGCAGAAGTCGCGTCGCACTTTGTGCGCGAAGAAGGCCGTGTGATTTTTAGCGCCAACTCTGCGCCCGCCCCCCTGCTACCGGGGGCGCAAGACCACATGAGTGTGTTCATGCAACTGGCGAGCATGTGGGCCGGTGAGCCCAACCGGTTTGGCGCTGGCGACTCACTCTCTTTCCAGTCCATCGGCCCGAGGCAAGCAGAGACCTGGACTTTTGTGGTGTCTGCGGAAGATCGCATCAGCGTTCCGGGCGGCAATATGCAAGCCATCAAGCTCACACGCGAGCCCACGGGGGAGTACAGCACCAAAGCGGAAATCTGGCTGGCACCCCAACTGGCTTATATGCCCGCCCACATCCGACTGTCCGAACCCAACGGCAACGTGCTCGACATGGTCTGGACCGGCAGCCAACCCCTTTGAATAAACCCACCACCTGTGCCCCCTGATTCATTCGCGACCACCTCAAGACGCTCCCTGCTGGCGCTCGCAGCCGCATGTGCCAGCCCCTCCTGGGCCCAAACCAGCCCTGCAGAGGCCGCACCGGCTTCTGCCGCGCTGTACCAGCCGCCACCATCGGCTCGCATCGCCTATGACGTGGATGGGCTCATAGGCGGATCGTCTTACAGCGGCAACGCGGAGTTGGTGTGGACGCGGGATGGCAAAAATTACCAAACGCAGTTGCTGATCCGCAAATTCGGACTCACGCTCCAGGCGTGGACCAGTGCGGGCAGGCTCACCGCACGCGGATTGGAGCCCGAGACTTTCAGCAGCCAAAAAATCGGCCAGGCCGAGATATTTGCCTACTTCGAACGCGATGCAAACCGGATCCGCTTTAGCGCCGGCACTCCGAATGCCCCTTTGCAGCGCGGTGCCCAAGACCAACTCAGTGTGTTCATGCAACTTGCCAGCCTGTTGGGCGGAGCCGGTACATCTGCGACCTCGGGAAAAGCCATCAGCATGCAAGCGATCGGCGACCGGTATGCCGAGCAATGGAGCTTTCACCCGTCCGCGCCGGAAACGGTGAAGCTGCCAAGCGGGGCGCTTCAGGCCGTCAAGCTCACCCATGAACCCACGGCAGAGCGCAAGCAGCGCTTGGAGCTCTGGTACGCGCCCACCCCGCACTATGTGCCGGTGCGGATACGCATTACCGAAGCCAACGGGGATTACCTTGATTTAGTGGGGGCAAATACCCAATTCCGCTGAGGTTCGCACGCGGGCGCGTTTTTGCTGCTACTCTTGAATCGGTGCAGATGGCATCCATTTACGGTTCATCTCTCAGGTAACACCTATGCAAACGCTCTACGACTCCGATTCTTTCTCCGTCACCCACATGCTCGCCAATGGCGAGGCCGAGGGTCAGGCACCGGAAAAAACCGAGCGCTACCCCTTGGGCGTACCGAGCCTGGCGCGCCATGGCTTCGAAATTGTGGACAAACGCTCCAACAAAGAGGTGTACTTGGACGGCTCTTGGGCCGAACTCTTCCAGCAGCACATCATGGCCTGGCAAGTCAACACGCCCACCCAAGAGGAAGTGGAAGACACCCTGGAGCAATACGCCGAGCTGGCGCAAACTCCTGTGCAGATTCACTGACTCGGGACATTGCCGGCGGCTCTGCCCCGGTTGCGCGGAACTGCGACAATCGGGGGATGAGCCAGACCTATATTCTTACGTTTTCTTGCCCCGACCGCTTGGGGCTTGTCCATGCTGTTTCGGGTTTTTTGCTGGAACGCGGTGGCAATATTGAAGAAGCAGCCCAGTACAACGACCACGACACCGGCCTGTTTTTCATGCGGGTGCAGTTCAGCTGCGACTCGCTCAGCGCGGACGAGTTAAAGGCCCAGATCGGCACCTTGGGACAAACCTTGCAGCTGCAATGGAGCCTGCACACCCAGGCACAGCCGGTGCGCACCGTCATCATGGTCAGCAAGGAAGGGCATTGCCTGAACGACTTGCTGTTCCGCTGGAAAAGCGGGTTGCTGCCGTTGGACATCCGGGCCATCGTGTCCAACCACCGCGAGTTTTACCAACTCGCTGCCAGCTACAACGTGCCCTTCCACCACATACCGGTGACTGCCGCGACCAAAGAGCAGGCCGAGGCCAAGCAGCTCGAGATCATTGAGGCAGAAGGCGCTGAACTGGTGGTGTTGGCCCGTTACATGCAGATCCTGAGCGACAACATGTGCCAACAACTCAATGGCCGTGCCATCAATATCCACCACAGCTTTTTGCCCAGCTTCAAGGGCGCCAAGCCGTATTACCAAGCCCATGACCGCGGCGTGAAACTGATCGGTGCTACCGCCCACTATGTCACTGCGGACCTGGACGAAGGCCCGATCATTGAGCAAGATGTGGCCCGCGTGGACCACAGCCGCACCGTAGAAGACCTGACCACGCTGGGTCGCGACACCGAAAGCCAAGTGTTGGCACGCGCGGTCAAGTGGCATAGCGAACACCGCGTCCTGCTCAACGGCCACAAGACGGTGATCTTCCGCTAACGACACCAGGAATAAAAAACGGCGGCCATGGGCCGCCGTTTTTGTGGGTGCCAACCAAAGGCTTAACTGCGCAAGTGGAAGCGTCCTACTAGCTGATCCAACGACTGCGCTTGCTCATCCAGCGATTGCGCTGCAGCGGCGGCCTCTTCCACCAGCGCGGCGTTTTGCTGGGTGCTGTCATCCAACTGCGCAACCGCCCGGTTGATTTCTTCAATACCGTGGCTCTGCTGGGCCGAAGCGCCTGAGATCTCGTCCATCACAGCACTGGTTTGCTGCACAGTTTCTGCCATTTCGCTGATGGTCTGGCCCGCCTTGCTGGCGAGTTCTGCACCTTCGGTGACCTGGCGGGTGGACTCCTCGATCAGCGCATTGATTTCACGGGCTGCTTTGGCACTGCGTTCGGCCAGTGAGCGCACTTCCTGCGCAACCACTGCAAAGCCGCGCCCCTGCTCTCCGGCGTGCGCCGCCTCGACCGCCGCATTGAGCGCCAGGATGTTGGTCTGAAAGGCGATTCCCTCAATCACACTGATGTTGCCATGAATAGCCTGGGTGCTCTTGCTGATCTTCTCCATAGTGCGGATCACATCGGCCACCACTTCTCCACCCAAGCGGGCAGAGCGGCTGGCATTGCCTGAGAGCTGTGCAGCTTCCGCAGCGCTCTCGGCATAGCGCCGGGTCAGCGATGCCATCTGCTCCACGTTGGTGCTGGTTTTTTCCAAGGAGGCACTTTGCTGCTCGGTGCGCTGAGACAAATCGAGGTTGCCCATGGAGATCTCGCGCGAGGCATTGGCCACCTGCTTGGAGCTGTCGGCGATGTCGCGCATGG
>DAINNP010000155.1:0-5685 GCA_036735785.1 Rhodoferax sp.
GTGTGGTCAGCCAGGACATGGTGCGCAGCATGGCCGCCAAGCCGGTGGTGTTTGCGTTGGCCAACCCTGAGCCTGAAATCCGCCCCGAACTGGTCATGGCCGCCGCGGCTGACGCCATTACCGCCACCGGCCGGTCGGACTACCCCAACCAGGTCAACAACGCGCTGTGCTTTCCGTACCTGTTCCGCGCTGCTCTGGACGTGGGCGCGCCGCAAATCAATGAAGACATGAAGAAGGCCGCGGTGTTGGCGCTGGCCGATCTGGCCCGTGAAGACGCTGCCTTCAGCAAAGACAAGCTGCTGCCCACTTTGCTCGACAAGCGCTTGCTGCAAACCGTGTCCTTGCGGGTGGCACAAGCTGCAGTGAACAGCGGCAGCGCCCGCCGCCCGTTTGATGCAGTGAGCTACCAAGCCCGCTTGGAGCAACTGGCCCGCAAACTGGCACGGACCTGATTGCTACAGGCCGGGTCAGGTCATCCGGTCGAGCGCTGCGGCCAGTGCCAGCAGCGCCAGCAGGATGACCACTACTACCGGCATCACCGCGCCCAAGCCGGCCCAGGTGGCCAGTAGCCCGAAACCTGCGGGAATGACCGAGCCACCGGCATAGGCAAAGGTCATTTGCCGGCCAATGACGGTACGGGCCACGTCTTCCGGAAAGCGGCGCGCAGTCTCATGCATCAGCGACGGGAATATCGGCGCACAGCCCAAGCCCATGAGCACCAGCCCGAAGCTGGCCGCACTGCCAAATACGCCCGGCAGTGCAAACACCAGCGCACCCGCCGCAGCCACCCAAATGCCCAGTTTCACCAGCCGTCGGTTGCCCAACCGGTTGGCAATCAGCCCCACTGCAAAGCGCCCTGCGGTGATAGAGCCGAAATACACCGACACCCAAATACCCGCCTGCGCCTGCGTAAGGCCACGGTCGGTCACCAGAATACTGGCCGCCCATAGGCCGGTGCCCATCTCGGCCGCTACATAAAACAAAAACAAGGTGGGCGCCAACCAAGTAGCCAGTGGGCGCACAGGTTTAAAAGCCGCCTCGCCATGCGCGTTTTCACTGGCGGGTGGCTTGGCGTGTTCTTTGGCCCAGAGCGCCAGCGTGGCAAACAGTGCCACGGCGAGCGTCAGTTGCATCAGCCCGATGCTGCGCACCCCGAGCGCCCAGCCGCCACTGCTGGCCAGTGCCAAGCCCATGATCAGCGGGCCGGTGGTGGCGCCCACGCCCCAGAAACCGTGCAGCCAGTTCATGTGGCGAGACGAATAGTGCGCTGCCACAAAGTGGTTCAGGCTGGCATCTACTGCGCCAGCACCTAGGCCCAGCGGCACCGCCAGTGCAACCAGCCAGCCGAAAGAGGGCGCGATCGAAAAGCCCAGCAGCGCTAGCGCCGTCATCAAGCAACTGGTAGCCACCACGGCACCGGTGCCCATGCGCTTGGCAATCGCCCCCGCAAAAAAGCTTGCGGTAGCCGAGCAAATGGTCATGGTGATGGTGATAGCACCTACCGCCGCCAGTGGCTGGCCCATGTCGGCGCGAATGGCAGGCCACGCTACACCCAGAATGCCGTCCGGCAGCCCCAAACTGATGAAGGACACATAAACAATGCCCAGAAGAATCAAATGCGCCACAGGCTAGTCAACCGCGAGCACCCGGCCCGGGTTCAACAGGTTGTGGGGGTCCAGCGCGCCCTTGATGGCGCGCATGGCGCCCAAGGCCACGGGTGATTTGTGGTGGGCTAGCTTCTCGCGCTTCAAGCTGCCGATGCCGTGCTCTGCCGAAATCGAGCCGTTGTAACGGTCCACCACTTCGTAGACCAGCGCGTTGATCGGGCCTTCCTGATCACGCAAAAACGCTTCGGCATCTGCGCTGTCAGGGGCCTGCACGTTGTAGTGCAGGTTGCCGTCGCCCAAGTGGCCGTAGTTGACCAGCCGCGCGCCGGGAAAGTGTTGCTCCAGCAGCGCATCGGTTTCTGCCACAAAGGCCGGAATGCGTGACACCGCAATCGAGATGTCGTGCTTGATGTTCAGGCCCTCTTGGGCCTGGGCCAGCGGAATGCTCTCGCGGATGTGCCACAGCGCGCGGGCCTGGGCAATATTTTCTGCCACCACGGCGTCGAGCACACAGCCTTGCTCGAGTGCGGCTTCCAGCAAACGCTCGAATTGTTCGCGCGCATGGCTTTCAGACTCGTGGTCGGAGTTCTCGAGCACCACGCAGTAAGGACTCATTCCACCAAACGGCACGTTTTGCTGCGGAAAGTGTTTGCGCACCAGGCCCAGCGCAAAGTCGCCCATGACCTCAAAGCCGGTAAGGCCGGCATTCAGGTGTTTGTGGGCCAGGCCCAGCAACTCCACCGCAGCATCGAGCGAGGGCACGGCCGCAAACGCGGTGAGCTGCGAAGCCGGCATCGGGTACATGCGCAAGGTGGCCGCGGTGATCACACCCAGCGTGCCTTCGGAGCCAATAAACAGGTGGCGCAGGTCGTAGCCGGTGTTGTCTTTGCGCAGGCCGGTCAGGCCGCTCCAGACTTCGCCTTGCGCCGTCACCACCTCCAGGCCCAAGCACAGCTCGCGGGTGTTGCCGTAGCGCACTACTTGGGTGCCGCCGGCATTGGTGGCCAGGTTGCCGCCAATGGTGCAGCTGCCCTCGGCGGCCAGGCTCAGGGGGAATAAAAAGCCTTCTTTCTCGCACGCCTCTTGCAGGGTTTGCAGCACGCAGCCGGCCTCTACCGTCACGGTCAGGTTGGCCGCGTCGATGGTGCGGATACGGTTCAGGCGCTGCAGGCTTAGCAGTACCTGGGTGCCGGTGGCATCGGGGATCGAGCCCACCACCATGCCGGTGTTGCCGCCTTGCGGCACCAAGCTCACACCGGCTGCCGCGCAGGCTTTGACCACTGCGGCAACCTCTTCAGTCGTGCCGGGGCGCACCACGGCCAAGGCGTGCCCGCGCTCGCGTTTGCGCCAGTCTTGTTCGTAAGCGGTGAGGTCGCCCTCGGTGAGTACATGCGCTTCGCCCACGAGGGTGCGCAGGGTGGCGCGCAAGGTGTCGCGCAGAGTGTCAGTGACAGTCATACAGAGGGGGAGGATGGTTGGGTCGTGTTGTCAGGAGCGGGCTGCAAGGCTTTGCCCGCCTTCAGCCGCAAACGGATATGGAAAGTGCAGGCCACAAACAGCACGATGCACAGTGCTACCTCGATCAAGGCCAGCCAGTTGCCCGGCGCCTTGTCGCTCCAGGCGCGCACCACGCCTTCGGTGAAATACAGCCACACCATCAGGCTCAGCCACCGGTAGGTGTACATGCGGCTTTTGAGCAAGCCTGCCAGCGGAATACACAGGGGTAGCACCTTCAGCGCCAGTGTGCCTCGGCCGGTGGGGGCCAGCCACAGCTCCCACACAAGGCCCAGCACGATCAGGCCGATCAGGCTGGCAACAGCAGCCCAGCGGGCAGCAACAACATAGGGAGCAGGGGTAGCAGCAGTCACGGGGCGCACCGATTCGTGTGGAGGCGCGTAGCTTAAGCCAAATGGCGGCGCCGCTTGGCGCAAGTGGGCTTGTTTGCCGTTGGTGGGACGCCCTATTGCCAGAGCTCCCCCACTGGTTTACGGTACGGGCAGCCTGATAGTCGGGCCTAGGGGTTTCATGGGGTTTGCCAAATGCATTTTTTACGCGGTGTTGGCCTGTGGGGGGCTGACCATGGGTGCTGCCGCGCACGGACAGTGCACCCGTATGGTGGTGGCGGCCGACCCGACCTACCCGCCATTGCACTGGTATGACGGCGAAACCCTGCAAGGCGCCAGCATCGAAATTGCGAAGCGCGTTCTGACCGATCTAAAAATCGACTTTGAAATCCGCAGCCCGGGCCCTTTCCCACGGGTGATGGCGCTGGCAGAGCGCGGCGAGGTCGACATGGTGGCCACGCTCAAGAAGACTCCAGAGCGCGAAGCCTTTTTGCTGTACCCCAAAACGGTAGTGCTGCAAAACCCGGTGGCGGCTTTTACGTTGCGCAACCTGCCTTGGGTCTACCGCGACCGCGCTGATTTGATAGGCCGGCGCGGCGCCATCGCACGCGGCAACGTATTTGGCGGTGGGCTGGATGAATACATCCACGAAAAACTCAGCGTGCAAGAAGTCAGCCGGCCCGAGGCCAGCTTCGGGCTCATGGAGCTCGGGCGCGTGGAGTACTTTATTACCGGCTACTACACCGGCATGGCCCTGCTCTGGAAGCGGGGCGACAACACCGGCTTTGTGGCCTTGGAGCCCTTTTTGGTAGATACCCCCAACTACCTGGCCCTGACCCGCAAAGGCAACTGCGCCGACAAGCTCGAGCAAATTGACGCACGCCTGGCCGTGCTCAAAAAAGCCGGTGTGTTGGATGAGATTTTGCGCGCCAGCATCCAGCGCTGGAAGGCCCGCCCGGTGATGGTGGAGCGATAGCCTGCCGGCCGGTGGCATGATTCGGCCCATGCAAGCCAAACCCCTGTTTACCTCTTGGTTAAAAGACATCGCCAGCATTCCGTGGCGAGACGCAGCCGTCATGCTGCGCGAGCGTTTCCGTGAGGACCGGCTCGGCCTCACCGCCAGCAGCCTGACCTTTACCACCACGATTGCGCTAGTGCCCCTGATCACGGTCGCCCTGGCAGTGTTTACCGCCTTCCCGATGTTTGCCAAGTTTCAGGATGTGCTGCAGCGCTGGCTGATCGAGAGCCTGGTGCCCGACAACATTGCCCGCCAAGTGCTGGGCTACCTGAACCAGTTTGCCGGCAAGGCCAGCCGACTGGGCGTGGCCGGGCTGGCGATATTGCTGGGCACCGCGTTGGCGTTGATATTCACCATCGACCGCACACTCAACAGCATCTGGCGCGTGAAAAAGCCCCGCCCGTTTGGCCAGCGTGTGTTGGTCTACTGGGCTGCTGTGACCCTGGGGCCCTTGTTGCTGGGGGCCAGCCTGTCAATTACCTCGTATGCCATCACGGCCTCCAAGGGGGTGGTGGGTGGCTTGCCGGGGGGCATCACGTTTTTGCTCGATAGCCTGCAGTTCGCCCTGGTGGCGGCTGGCACGGCGGCCATGTTTCATTACGTGCCCAACACCTATGTGCGCTGGGGCCATGCGTGGATGGGGGGGCTATTTGTGTCTGCAGGCATGGAGCTGGCGCGCAAGGGGCTGGCCATGTACCTCGCCAAGGTGCCCACGTATTCGGTGGTGTACGGTGCGTTTGCCACCGTGCCGATTTTGCTGATCTGGATCTATGTGGCCTGGGTCATCGTGCTGCTGGGTGCCGCACTCACCGCCTATTTGCCCAGCCTCTTGGCCGGAGTGCCACGCCGCAAGCTGGGCCACGGCTGGCAGTTTCAGCTGGCGCTGGAGGTGCTGCAGATGCTGGACACGGCCAAAGGCGCCGAAGACCGCGGGCTGACCCTGTCGACCCTGCGCCTGGCCCTGCGCGTGGACTCGCAGCGCCTGGAGCCGGTGCTGCAAACCCTGCAAGAGCTGGACTGGGTAGGCCAGCTGCAAGAGTCCACCGACCGCGATGGCCAAGCCCGCTACGTGCTGCTGGCCGATCTGGGCCAAACCGTGCTGGAGCCCCTGATGCAACGCCTGCTGCTGACCCCCGAGCCCTTTACTGAGAATTTATGGAAATTAGGCCGCTGGCGCACGACCAGTGTGCGCGAGGCGCTACAGAAAGAGTAGCAA
>DAINNP010000156.1:0-5620 GCA_036735785.1 Rhodoferax sp.
GCACTGCACCAGCGCGCTCGGTGCCATGTGCTCGCCGGCGTCGTCACTCGTGCGCCAGAGCACATCACACACCGGCGCCCGCAAAGCCTGCCACCAAGCAGCGCGCAGCCGGGCTTCCAGCACTGCGCGGGAAGGCAATCCCAAAGCCTCGCGCTGTGCAGGTGTCCAAACCCCGGGCGGCTCGGGGGATGGGTTCAAGCGCACCTCGTCGCAGCCGGCCAACACTACCGCGGCAAACGGGCGCGCCAGCATCTGACTCATGGGGAGAATGACTACCTGTTCTTCATCAGGGTATGCCGGCTGAAAACTTTGCGACTCCAGAACCTGGTTCACCCAGGCGGTGAAGTCGCTGGCATCCAAACGGGTGCCCGCCCACAAGGCGGCATCCAAATAATCGGCCCACGCCTGCGGCTCCGCAGGTAGCAAGCGCAGGGCGGCCAGCATGACGGTGCCGGCTTCATCGGCTTGCAGCGCGCTCCACGCGTCGGTGGCGTGGAGTGCTGCCTGCAGTGCAGCCAGCCAGGCCGGCAATGGGCGATTGCCCGACAAGGTGTTGCGCACCGCATCAATGCGGCTGCACAAGCCTTGCAACGCCGGTACTTTTTGCACCGGCAAGCACTTCACCGCGTGCCGCCAGTCGCGGATCTGGGCGCGGCGCAGCACCTGCTCCAGCGCCGGCATCTCTGGGGCAAAGGCGGGGGCGAGCTTTAAAGCGTTCAGCACCTCGTCCGTGCTGGCATTCCAGGCCGCTGCGCGCAACAAGGCCATCAGCCCGGCACCGGCCAGGCTGGTGGAGAGCTTCCAACCGTTTTCATCGCGCATGGCAACGCCGGCCGCCTCCAGCATGGCGCGCATGCGGCGGGTCAAGGCCCGGTCAGACGACACCAGGGCAACGGGGTAGCGATCGGCTAGCACGTGAGCCACTGCACACGCCGCTGCGCGCTGGGCCTCGTCTTCTGCATCGGCACAGGCATGCAGCTGCCACAGGCTGTCGGCCTGCGGTATCGCGCTACCTTGAGCCGCTTCGTCGTGGATCGATTCGTCCAGCCGGAAAAGCTGCGCTTTGTCGCCCCAATGTGCCTGCAAGGCGGCCGCCAAAGGGTCGGCTGAAATGCCCTGGACCCAAGCCACCGCGTCCCATGGCTCCAAGACGTCCGGGGCAAAAAGCCCGTCGGTGTTGTAAGCCGACACGGCGGCCCACTCGACGGCAACCCGCATGACCTGTGCCTCCCAGGCCACGGCCTGGGACTCCATACCGATCCCGACTGCGCTTCGGGCACTCGCGGCCCAGGCCGCTCGGCCTTGCGGGCCCGCAGCCGCCGCCCAGGGGGCCAGCTGCTGGGCGGTCTGGGCCAGCAAGCCCGCCAAAGACGCGCGGTCGGCCATGCCGCTGTGGACCAAGAGCTGCTGGGCGGTCAGGCTGTCGAGCGCCATGTCGTGGCTGATATCAGTGGCTTGTAGCTCTGCCACGCCCAAAGAGGCCAGCCAGTTTGACGTCGTCTCAAACCGGGGCGCAAAGCCTTGGGGATACCGGTCAGACCACAAGCGCCGCGCGAGCGGCAAGAGCTGGGCATAAGGCAGCAACACCAGCGTGCGGCCGGGGTGGGCGCTGCAGGCCTGCATCCAGATGGCGAGGCGGTCCAACAAGCCCGTCTCAGGCGCGCACCACAGGGCCATAGCCGGATGGGTCGGTGGATAAGAAAAGGCCCGCAGCCCACGGGCTGCATCGTTTTTGGCTATGGATTCGATAGCCGGCGGGGCATCATGGGGGGGCTTGGTTTCTGTCACAATGCCGCAACTTTAGCTGCATTAGCACTCTTCCAAAGGAATCACCATGGCTAGCGAACTCATCAAACACGTCACAGACGCGACTTTCGAAGCCGACGTTCTGCAATCTGCACAACCCATCTTGGTGGACTACTGGGCAGAGTGGTGCGGCCCCTGCAAAATGATCGCCCCGATTCTCGATGAGGTGTCTGCCGCCTACGAAGGCAAGCTCCAGATCGCCAAGATGAATGTGGACGAAAACCGCGACATTCCTGCCAAATTCGGCATCCGCGGCATCCCCACCTTGATGCTGTTCAAGGATGGTCAATTGGCTGCCACCAAGGTCGGTGCGTTGAGCAAGGCTCAGCTCATTGCCTTCATCGACCAGCAACTGGCCTGATCCGCCCATAAACCATTGCAACCGCGCCGCAGCAGTGCGGTTGCAATTTCCTGTCATAATCATTGTGTCCACCCGCCAGATTGAAGGCGGTCAGCCAGATCAGGCTCAGGACACCGAGGCCAAGCTCACGGTCTTGCCTCAATCCCCACTCCCCTGAATTTTTAGACCACTCTGGTTTTTTGCCGATTTCCGGTTAACGCCCTGACGGGACCCACTCCATGCATTTAAACGAACTTAAAGCACTGCACGTGTCTGAAGTGCTCAAGCAAGCTGAAGAACTTGAGATCGAAAACACGGGCCGCATGCGCAAGCAGGAGTTGATGTTCGCGATCATCAAGAAGCGGGCGCGTGCCGGCGAGCAAATCATTGCCGACGGTGTTTTGGAAATTCTCCCGGATGGCTTCGGCTTCCTGCGCAGCCCGGACACCAGCTACACCGCCAGCACCGACGACATCTACATCAGCCCCAGCCAAGTGCGTCGTTTCAACCTGCACACAGGTGACATGATTGAAGGCGAAGTGCGCACCCCGAAAGACGGCGAGCGCTACTTTGCACTGAACAAGCTCGACAAGGTCAACGGCGGCCCCCCTGAAGGCAACAAGCACAAGGTCATGTTTGAAAACTTGACGCCGCTGTTCCCCAAGGTGCAGATGCGCCTGGAGCAAGATGGCCTCAAGACCGACGAAAACATCACCGGTCGCGTGATCGACATCATTGCGCCTATCGGCAAAGGCCAGCGCGCCTTGCTGGTCGCACCGCCCAAGAGCGGCAAGACCGTGATGATGCAGCACATCGCCCACGCCATTTCTGCCAACTACCCTGACAGCCACATGATGGTCTTGCTGGTGGATGAGCGCCCCGAAGAAGTGACCGAAATGCAGCGCACCGTCAAGGGCGAGGTGATTGCCTCTACGTTTGACGAGCCAGCTGCACGCCACGTACACGTGGCCGAAATGGTGATCGAACGCGCCAAACGCTTGGTGGAATTGAAAAAGGATGTGGTCATCCTGCTGGACTCCATCACCCGACTGGCCCGCGCCTACAACAACGTGGTGCCCTCCTCCGGCAAAGTGTTGACCGGCGGTGTCGATGCGAACGCCTTGCAGCGCCCCAAGCGCTTCCTCGGTGCAGCCCGCAACGTAGAAGAAGGTGGCTCGCTCACCATCATTGCCACGGCGCTGATCGATACCGGCAGCCGCATGGACGAAGTGATTTTTGAAGAGTTCAAGGGCACAGGTAATAGCGAAGTGCACTTGGACCGTCGCCTCTACGAAAAGCGAATTTTCCCGTCCATCCAACTCAACCGCAGCGGTACCCGCCGTGAAGAGTTGCTGCTGCAACCGGAAATTCTGCAAAAGACCCGCATCCTGCGCCAGTTCCTCTACAACATGGATGAAATCGAATCCATGGAGATGGTGCTCAAGCAAATGCGGGCCACCAAGAACAACAGCGAGTTCTTCGACATGATGCGTCGAGGCGGCTGAAGTCGATAGGCTATAATTTAGGGTTTTCGCGACAAGTACGCCGAGTTTTTATATTGCGCAGGGTTTGCGCAAGGACCGGCGCGGCTAGCGCAACTGATGGAGAAGAGTATGAAAGAAGGCATTCACCCCAACTACCGCGAAGTTTGCTTCCAGGACATGTCCAACGGCTTCAAGTTCGTGACACGTTCTTGCGCAAACACCAAGGAAATGATCGACATGGAAGACGGCCGTAAGCTGCCCCTCTTCAAGCTCGATACCACCAGCGAATCCCACCCCTTCTACACCGGCACCCAAAAGTCGGTGGACAACATGGGCGGACGCGTGGAAAAGTTCCGCAACCGTTTCGGCAAGACCGCAGCGAAGTAATCGCCGTTCAGGCTTTGGCCTGGGTTGGTATAAAAGCAGCACGGACATCCGGGCTGCTTTTTTTTTGATCACTGTTCTCAACCTCTCAAGATCCGCGTGAACCATCCGACACCTGCTATCGTGGCGCAAACCTCTGTCAGGCGCCTTCCCCGCCTCGCGTTGCTGCTGCTTTGTCTTGCGTTCATTGCAGCGGGCTTCATCGGTCGGGACGCATGGCGAAGCGCGGATCTCAGTGCACTGGGCTTTATGGCCGCCCTGAGCCGTGGTGAAGCCTCGTGGTGGTATCCCACAATGCTTGGTGTTGCCCCTGACTTCCCCTCGCTGCTGCCTTATTGGTTGGGCGCATGGGCGTTGCAACTCGCACCGCCGGGCGTCAACGCAGACTTCTGGGTCCGTATTCCTTTTTTTCTTTTGCTGACCCTGGCCTTTGTCAGCACCTGGTACGGCAGCTATTACCTCGCCCGCACACCTGCGGCCCAACCGGTGGCTTTCGCCTTTGGCGGCGAGGCCCACCCCACCGACTATGCCCGCGCCATGGCGGACGGCGGTTTGCTCGCTTTCATGGCTTCGCTGGGGCTCGCGCAACTCAGCCATGAGACCACCCCCGCATTGGCCCAGTTGGGGTTCAGTGCGCTCCTGTTTTATGCGCTGAGTGCACTGCCGTACCACCGGTTCGGCCCCTTGGTCTGCGCAGGCACAGGATTGCTCGGTATGAGCCTGAGCGGAGCACCGGCACTCGCCCTGATGTTCGGGCTGGGTGGCGTTTGCATCCATGCCATGGACCGGCGCCCCCCCATGGATGAGAACCTGCCCATCCGCCACCAAGCCCTCGATGCAAGCCTCTTACTCATGATGACGCTTGCTGTCGCGTGGACCGCAAAGGTGCTAGGCATGTGGGTTTGGAAAGTTGAGTGGCCAACCCTGACGTGGGATTACTGGAATGGACATATCCAGCTGCTCCTGTGGTTTACATGGCCCGCTTGGCCTCTCGCGCTGTACAGTGCGTGGCGCTGGCGTAAGCAACTTTTCAGCCTGCACATCAGCCGCCATTTATCTTTACCTGCTTGGTTCATTGTGACCAGCGTTGGAACCATGCTCCTCTCCGGCGCCCCGGACCGCACGCTGCTATTGGCATTGCCGGCTTTTGCTGCAATGGCAGCATTCGCTTTACCCACCTTGCGGCGCCAAGTTGCCGCCGTGATTGACTGGTTCACCCTGTTATTTTTTACCGGCTGCGGTATTGTGATCTGGGTCGTGTGGATTGCCATGCAAACGGGTACTCCCCCTCAACCAGCAGCCAATGTAGCCCGACTGGCGCCAGGCTATGAAGCCGAATTTCAAATTTTGCCGTTTGTATTTGCCATGCTGGCCACTTTGGCCTGGGGTTGGCTAGTCCGGTGGCGCGCCGGTCGACACCGCGCTGCCATCTGGAAGAGTCTTGTCTTGCCCGCGAGCGGAGCTTCCTTGTGCTGGCTCTTGCTAATGACCCTCTGGATGCCCTTGCTTGACTATGCGCAGAGTGCCAAGACTATGGTCAAACAGACGCAAGCCACGATTCAAGACGGGGAATGCGCCATCGTCTTGAACCTGGACCCCGCGCAAA
>DAINNP010000157.1:0-5617 GCA_036735785.1 Rhodoferax sp.
CCGCCCTCGCAGGCGCAAAAGGTCATGAGCCAGGTCACCATCTTCTTCGGGGTGGCGCCTGCCATCGCACCCATGGTGGGCGGTTGGCTGCTGATTCATGCCAGCTGGCACGGCATCTTCTGGTTCCTGGCCGCAGTCGGCGTGGCGCTGTGGACGTCTAACTATTTCCTGCTGCCAGAAACCTTGCCACCGGCACAGCGCCAGCACTTTCATGTCAAAAACCTGTTGGCCGGGTATTGGAAGCTGGGCTCCGACCCGCGCTTCTTGTTGCTGGCGCTGGCCAGCGGCATTCCGTTCAACGGCATGTTTTTGTATGTGCTGAGTGCGCCGGTGTTTTTGGGCGAACATCTGGGGCTGCAGCCCCAGCAGTTTTTCTGGTTTTTTGTGCTCACCATCAGCGGCATCATGGGCGGCGCGTTTGTCAGCGGCCGGGTGGCCGGCAAGATTGCGCCCAAGCGCCAGATCCGCAACGGCTTTCTCATCATGCTCGCCATCGGGGTGATCAACCTCGTAGCCAACCTGCTGTTCAAGGCGCATGTGAGCTGGGCGCTGTTCCCTATCGCCATTTTTGCTTTCGGCTGGGCGCTCATGGTGCCGGTGGTGACCTTGCTGGTGCTGGACTTGCACCCGGACCGTCGGGGCATGGCGTCTAGCCTGCAGATGTTTGTGGGCTCCACGGCCAATGGCATCGTGGCCGGGGTGGTGTCGCCGCTGGTCATGCATTCCACCATCGGCTTGGCTACTGCCTCGGTGCTGATGATGTGTGTGGGCCTGTGCTCGTGGGTGTTTATTCGCAGTCGCTGGCCCGAGATCGGACGGCGCGTGGAGGAGTTGTGATGCGAGCGCTGTGTGGTTTACTGCTTGCCAGCGCAGTGCTGGTGTTGGCGGGCTGTTCGAGTGCGCCTACGACCCCTTCATCGCCTGCAGCAGTACCCTCGCCGGCTGCCCGCTTGACGCTGGATCAGGCCAACGACGTTACCGTCATGGCCATCGGCTTGGTGGGCACGCCCTATCGCTACGGCGGCAACACACCCGCTAGCGGGTTCGATTGCAGCGGCCTGATCAGCTATGTGTATAAACAGCGCGCCGGTGTCGTGGCGCCGCGCACCACCGGTGGCCTTATCGACTGGGGCACCAGCATCCCCGCGCCCAGCTTGCGCACCGGTGACCTGGTGGTATTCGCCCAAAACGGTCGCGCCAACCATGCCGGTATCTACGTGGGCGAAGGCCGCTTTGTGCACGCGCCGTCTACCGGTGGCACCGTGCGGCTGGATCGGTTGAATTCGTCGTACTGGGCCAAGCAGCAGGTGAGTTATCGCAGGCCCTGAAGCGGCGTTCAGGTATCCAGCTTTACCCCTTCCCCAATCACAAAAAACTGCCCACCTGCCACGTAGTGCAGCGTGCGCAAATCATCGGGTGCTTGGTCGAATTCCCAGTGCCCGTTGATGAACACGCGGCTGTCCGCCCAGGCGTGGGTCACCTCACCGATGAACAGGTCGTAGGTTTGCTGGTTGTGTGGCTCGGGCAGCACTTTGCACAGCAACCAGCCCACGCAGCCCTGCACCAGTTGCACCTCACTATCCTGCGGCGCAAATGTGTGAATGCCGTGGCGTTGCAGTTTGTCAGGTGTGGTGAGTGCGCTGTCGCTACCCACCCCTAGCGTGGCTTGCGCCAGAGTGCGGGCCGGGATGTTGAGTGCAAACCAGCCGCTGCCCTCCACCAGCGCACGGGTGCGGGTGGCCTTGTCGATGACCACCGTCACCTTGGGCGGCTGGAAGTCCAGTGGCATGGACCAGGCGGCGGCCATCACGTTGTGTTCGCCAGCGTGCGCGGATGACACCAACACCGTGGGGCCATGGTTGAGCAGGCGGTACGCCTTGTCCAGCGGGACGGGGGAGCAGAAGTCGGGCAGGGTGTTCATGGGTGTGTGTGGTTAAGCCACTGCCTGCGCCAGATTGACCCGTGCACGGGCCTCTAGCGCGGCGTGGAAGTGGTCCGTGCCGTAGATACGGGGCCGGGCTGCGAAGGACTGCAGCACCTCTTTGCGCTTGGTGCGGAACAGGTCCTCGGGCACGAAGGCGTATTCCTCGCGGATCTGTTGCTCATATTGCGCAAAGCGCTGCGCGTCGGCACCCAGGATCGAGAGGTCAATGTCCACCAGCAGCTGCGCATCGCCCGCGGCTGGCGCGCTGGTGTGGCGGGTGGCCATAACCAACTCGTAGACGCGCTCTGCCACGCCTGCCTGCACCCCGGCCGTGGTGAGCGCTTGCCGTGCCCAGGCGGCACTTTGTTCCTCGTTGTCACGGCCATGCACGTCATACACCGCGTCGTGAAACCAGAGTGCCAGCGCCACTTCGGCAGGCCGCTGCGCGAGATGCCGCACGGTTTCAAACCCGTGTAAGCACTCGGCCAGATGCTGGGTGCTGTGGTAGTGCCGCTGCGGCTCGGCGTAGGCGGCCAGCAGTGCGCCGCATAGCTCGGTGCCGTCGGTGTGTGCGCCGGCATCGTGCCAAGCAGATGCAAACAGGGGTTTCAGGGCGGCCAAAGACGGTGCGGTGTTCATGACAGGCACTCTAGCAAAACCGGCCACCCCGCCAGCGCCCGCCGGGCCTGCAAACCCTGTTCTTGATTTTGATAGCAGAGGGCTTTTCCATATACTGTTTAAAAATACAGTAATTTATTGAAGCCCTTGCCATGACTAGCGCTGTGCGCCATTCCCATCTTGCTGACACGGCCTTGGCCTCCGGTGTGCCGGACCCGCAGGACATCCACGCCGGTGTCTGGCACGCGCACACGCTGGCCACGCCCACAGAGGCGGTGCAGGCCACGGGCGATGCGCTCTTGGACGCGCATTTGCCCGGCGGCGGCTGGCCGGTGGGCGCTTTGGTGGAGCTGCTGCAGCCTGCCGGCGCGCACAGCGAGTGGCGCCTGCTACTGCCCGCGCTGGCAGCGTGCGGGCGTGGCCCGGTGGTGATGGTGGGGCCGCCGCAGCTGCCGTTTGCACCGGCGCTCTCCCGGCTGGGCTTGCGCTCGGGGCGGCTGCTGTCGGTGCTGGCGTCTGCCACGGCCGGAGAGGGCGCGCGCGTCAAAGATGAAGCGAGCGGTCGCCATCGTGAAGAGGCGAGCGGTCGCCTCTGGGCCACCGAGCAGGTGCTGCGCTGCGCCGAGGTGGATGCTGTGCTGGCCTGGCTGCCGCAGGCCCGGGGCGACCAGCTCCGTCGCCTGCACTTGGCTGCGGCCGAGCACCACAAGCTGCTGTTTGTGATGCGGCCAGACCGGGCGCGCAGTGACGCGTCGCCCGCCGTGCTGCGCCTCTTGGTGCAACCAATGGCCCGCGCCCGGCACGCGCGGCAAGGCCCATTGCAAGGGCGGTGGCTCGACGGGTTGGAGGTCGACATCCTCAAGCGGCGCGGCCCGCCCTTGGCCGAGCCTTTGCACTTGCAGGCCCGCAGCCAGCAATTGGGCCTGCTGCTGGCCGCCAGCCGTGCTTTGACACAGGGCATGGAGCAAGAGCGCGCTTCGGCGTGGGGCATGTTGTCTGACACGCCGCTGGATGCACAAGCCACGCGCGCCGCTTTTCAGCAGCAGGCGCTAGGTACCCCTTTCGATGCGGAGGCAGGCCATGCACTGGATCGCGCTGCGGCCGTCGCCTGATGCAGCGGCCGCCCCGACCGAGCCTGCGCTGGTGGATACCGCCACCGCGCTGGCATGGTGGGCCCTGCGCTTTACGCCGCTGGTGGCCCGCGTGGGCGATGTACTGGTGCTGGAGGTGTCGGCCAGCGAGCGCCTGTTCGGCGGGCGCACAGCGTTGCTGCGGCAACTTTTAGAGCCAAATAAGCCTGTAGCGCTCGCAGAATATGCGCAAGGCGCTACATCTTTGATAGCGCTGGCGGCGCTGCAGGTGCACGCCTGCCGGGTGGGGCAGGCCGCGCCGGTGCGAGCGGTGCTGCCCGATGCCCTGCCGGTGCACACCCTGGCGGCGGCCCACGCGCACCTGCCCACGCTGGCCCGCCTGGGCGTGCGCACCTGGGGGCAGCTGCGGGCCTTGCCGCGCGGCGGTGTGGTGCGGCGCTTTGGTGCCGAGGTGGTAGACGCGCTGGACCGCGCCTACGGCCAGCGCCCTGAGGTCTACCCTTGGCTCACGCTGCCCGATGTGTTTGATGCCCCGCTGGAGCTGGCGGCCAGTGTGGATTCGGCGCCGGCCTTGTTGTTTGGCGCGCGCCGCCTGCTGGCGCAACTGCTGGTGTGGCTGCGCGCCCGCCAGGCCGGGGTGCTGGCGCTGGAGCTGCTGTGGGAGCTGGATGCGCGCCGCGCCAACACCCGCCATGTGGACGCCCACCACCAAGGCGGCCAGCAAGGCACTCTTACGCTGCGCACCGCCGAGGCCACGCAGGACATGACCCACCTGCAGCGCATTCTGGGTGAGCAGTTGGCCCGCGTGACGTTGCCGGCGCCGGTGCTGTACCTGCGCCTGCGCAGCCTGCAGACCCAGCCGCTGGGCGGCGAGAGCCACAGCCTGCTGCCCGAAGACGTGCGCAAGGGCGACAGCCTGCACCAGACCTTGGAGCGCCTGGCCGCCCGGCTGGGCGCGCACAGCGTGCAGTGCGCCACCCCGCAGGCCGACCACCGGCCCGAGCGCATGCAGCGCTGGCAGCCGTGGCGGGCAGATACGACACGCAAAGAAAACCCATCTGCTATGAAATCAGGAGCTTCTCGCGCATATTCCATGAGCGCTAGAGGCCTAAAAGACTCTGAACCAGAGAGCGCGGTGCTGCCCACTGCCGACCTGTACCCTACCTGGCTGCTGCCGGTACCCCAGCGCTTGGTGGTGCGCCAAAGCATTCCCCACTACCACGGCGAACTCACGCTACTGGCCGGCCCACAGCGCCTGGAGACGGGCTGGCTCGAAGGTGAGCCCGCTTTGCGCGACTACTACATGGCCCGCAGCCCGCAGGCGGGGCTGGTGTGGGTGTACCGCGAGCGGCTGGCGGCGCACACCGAGGCTGCCTCTGGGCCTTCAGACCCTGGCGCGCTGGCGTGGTTTCTGCACGGCCTGTTTGCCTGAGCGCGCGGCTCAGCCCCGGTACACATGCCAGCCATCAAAGTCGCCTTTGCTGAGTGGCAGGCCGTGCTGGCGCAGCAGCGCATAGACCATGCTGAGGTGGAAAAAGAAGTTGGGCAGCGCGTACTGCTGCAAAAAGGTGCTGCCATCCAGCGCCACAGTCGTCTCGCCTGCCGGGTCGTGAATGGTGCGGTCAGCGGCAGCGGCAAAGTCGTGGGGCTGCAGGGTGTGCAAAAAGGCTTGTGCTGCCTCCACCCGCGCTTGCAACGTGGCCAAGCTTTCACGGTGCTCGCCAAAGGACGGCACGGGCTGGCCGGCCAGCGGGGCGCAGGCCCGGAACACAAAGTTCACCGCAATCTCTACCTGCACGCCCAGTGGCAGCATGTCGGGCGCCAGGCGGGCCTGCAGCAGCGCCGCTTCCGGGGTACCTTGCAGTGCGCAGTGTGCGGCGGCCTTGGCTAACAAGCCTTGCAGCTGACCGAGGTAGCGAGCGAACACCGGCACGCTGGCGGTGAAAAGGGGCGGCAGCGCAGACGGAGCAGCGGTGGGAACGGC
>DAINNP010000158.1:0-2211 GCA_036735785.1 Rhodoferax sp.
GTCGCCGACTGGTTGCCCCTGTCCAACGCGGTGGCCCTGGTGCGACCGCTGTTCATGGATCAGTGGCCGACAGATGCCTGGCGTCACGGCCTGGTGCTGTTGGCCTATGCAAGCGGTGCGTTTTGGGTTGCGCTGGCTTTCACGCGCAAGCGGTTTTCCAAATAACACCCCATGCCCCGACTCCTCCACGTCGCCCTAGCCAGCCTATTGGCGCTGGGGCTCCGGCCTGCAGCGGCGAATGAGGTGGCGCTGGTGACGCTGGACTGGCCACCCTATTCCGGCACCCTCGCCAATCAGGGCTTCTTGTCGGTGGTGTTGCGCGAGGCCTATGCCACGCAAGGGCATAGCGTGACCGTTACGGTTCTTCCGTGGCTCAGAGCCATCAAGGTGGCCATGGGCGGCAAGCGCAATGGCCCCATGGGCTTTTACTCGGCGTCGCAACAAGAGTGCACCGATGCCAAGGGCCGGACCTCCGACCCCATCGGCTACTACCAGTTTTTTCTGGCGCAACGCAAGGGCAGTCAGCCAACCTGGCGCCATTGGAAAGACTTGCACGGCAAGCGCGTCGGGGTGATCGAAGGGTATGACAACGGCCCGGACATTGCGCGTTTGGTATCGCAATCTTTGGTCAAGGTGGATGTGGCGCCCAACGATTTATCCAGTCTCCAAAAGCTGGCGGCTAAGCGTGTGGACTATGCCGTGACCGACGCTCGGGTCTTTGAGTACCTCCAAAAAGCGCATGCACTCTCCTCGCTCGAACTGGCCGCCCGGCCGACCACCGGCAAGTTGCCCCTGTACGCGTGCTTCAACCTCACACCCCCTGCAGAGGCGATGCGACTCGTCCTGAACGAAGGACTCAAGAAGGTCAACGTGGAAGCCATCGCGCAGGCCTACTTGCGCTCCGCAGGCCCTTAGCAGACTTCGGCCTGGTGCAAGCACCCTGGCTGTAATTTCCCCACCCCAAATAAGCATTTCGCAATTTAATTGCACACAATTCAATTGTGAAATATAATTCAGCCTATGCCCCACAGCGCCCACCCACTTCCCGCCAACGATGCCGCCTTGCGGCTGGACAACCAGCTGTGCTTTGCGCTGTACTCCGCTTCGCTGGCCATGACCAAGCTGTACAAACCTTTGCTGGACGCCCTGCAGCTGACATACCCGCAATACCTGGTCATGCTGGTGCTGTGGGAGACCGATGGTCTGAGCGTTTCTGCCTTGGGCGAGCGCCTGTTTCTTGACTCCGGAACGCTCACGCCCTTGCTCAAGCGCATGGAGGCCAGCGGCCTGTTACGCCGTCAGCGCAGTGCCCAAGACGAGCGCCGTGTGGAAGTGTTTGTAAGCCCCGAAGGCCGCGCCCTGAAAGCCAAGGCCATCAGTATCCCGGCCTGCGTTGTTGCCGCCAGCGGCTGCCCCGTGCCGGAGCTCATGGCTCTCACTGGACAAGTTCAAACCCTGCGTGACCGGCTGACCGGCTCACACGGTTAAACCCCTTCACGATTACCCCCAACCGCTGCTGACGCAGCTTTTATGAAAGAAGCACCATGGTCAACAAGATCGAGAAAGTTCTCTACACAGCGCACGCCACCTCCACTGGCGGCCGTGACGGCACCACACGCACTTCCGACGGCCTGTTGGACCTGAAGCTGGCAGTGCCCAAAGAAATGGGTGGCGCTGGCGGCGGTGTGAACCCTGAGCAGCTGTTTGCCTCCGGCTACAGCGCTTGCTTTATCGGCGCCCTGAAGTTTGTGGCCGGTGCACAGAAAATTGCCTTGCCTGCAGACGTGAGCATCAACGCATCCGTCGGCATCGGCCAGATCCCCCAAGGCTTCGGCATTGAAGTCGCCCTGGAAGTCAGCATCCCCGGCATGGACCGCGCTGCTGCAGAAGCCCTGGTTGCCAAGACCCACGAAGTCTGCCCCTACTCCAACGCAACACGCGGCAACATCGAAGTGACCATCACGATCGTTTAATCGCGATCTGCCCCGCGGTGCCCTGGCGCCGCAGGCCCCACAAGCCGGCACGCCTCAGGGCGCGTCGGCTTTTTCTTTGCCGCTTGCGGTTTGCTGTGCATGCACCTCATTGCGCAAGTGCCGCACCTCCAGGCGCAAGGCATGGATTTCGCGCAGCAACTCACTATCCACCGCGCGCTCTTCCACCTCCACCAGCATGGCTGCCACCGACGCGGTCACCAGCGATAGCACCACCAGC
>DAINNP010000158.1:2311-5608 GCA_036735785.1 Rhodoferax sp.
GTCGCCGCCGTCGTGAAAGCCAGCCACAAGCCGTCGCTATAGGTTTCTGCGCGTGGCTCCAGCACCCAGAAGACCAGGCCCCCGATGCCCAGAATCAACATGCACAGCCCCAGCGAATACGCCAGCCCCCGGCGGCCGATCACGAGTTTGTGGAGTTTGACTTTGCGCATGCAAGCACTGTAAGAGTGCCCGGAGCGGCAGACTTTGACCTGCATCAATCGGCGCAAGCCCCTGCGTCTGCAAACTTGCTGTCAGCCCGGCGGAGCATGATGCGCAGATCACCCGAATAACAACGATGGAGACGCGATGAGATTGGCTTTGTTGTCCGACATACACGGCAACCTGCAGGCATTGGAGGCCTGCCTGGCCCATGCACGCGCACAAAAAGCACAGCGATTTGCATTCCTGGGGGACATGGTGGGTTACGGCGCGCAGCCGGCAGAGGTGGTGCAGCGCATCATGCTGCTCACCGAAGAAGGCGCCATTGTGCTCAAGGGCAACCATGACGCCATGGCGGTCGCACCCCCTGCAGTACCCAAAACCATCGGCGACAGCACCGCCGACTGGACGCACCGGCAACTCAGCAGCAGCCAACGGGAGTGGATCGCCGCCCTGCCCCTGACCCATCACATGGACACCGTATTGCTCGTCCACGCCAGTGTGGACGCCCCGGAACTCTGGCGCTATGTGTACGACGAGCGCAGTGCCACCGAGAGCCTGAACGCTGCCGGCGCGCTACCCGATGTGCGCTACGTGTTCGGCGGCCATGTGCATTTGCAAAGCCTGTACTACCGGGGCACGAGCGGGCTGATGAAGTTCACCCCGCAGGCCGGTGTGGCCGTACCGGTGCCCAAACACCGGCACTGGCTGAGCACCGTAGGCTCGGTCGGCCAGCCGCGCGACGGCAAGCCCGAAGCCATGTACGCCCTCCTCGACACCGAGCGCCAACAGCTGACCTTTTACCGGGTGCCGTATGACCATTTCGCGGCGGCCACCGCGATCCGCGCAGCGGGCCTGCCGGAATTCTTCGCCCAGCGCCTGGAGCAAGGCCGATGAAACTACTCGAACCGGGCGAGGTGCTGGACGGCTTCCGTATCGAAGCCTGCATCCACTCCGGCGGCATGGCCCATATTTACCGGGTCGTGTATGCCGACGGGCGGCCGGGGCCCGGCTTTGACATGGCCATGAAGGTCCCCCGCATGACCGCGGGCGACGGGGCGGAGAACATCGTCAGCTTCGAGGTGGAGTGCCAGATCATGCAAGCTCTGAGCGGCCCGCATACCCCCCGGTTTGTAGCCGCCGGCGACCTGGTGCACGTGCCCTATCTGGTCATGGAATACGTGCAGGGGCGCACCCTGCAGCACTGGCTGGATGGCCCACAACCTCTAGATGTAGCCGAGATCACGCGTTTGGGCGCAGCCGTGGCCCGCGCCGCCCATGCACTGCACCAGCAAAACACGGTGCATCTCGACCTCAAACCCGCCAATGTGCTGATCCGCGAGGACGGCAGCGCAGTGCTGCTGGACTTCGGGCTCTCTTGCCACGCCCACTTTCCGGATCTGCTGGCCGAGCAATTGCGCAAAGCGGTGGGCTCGCCGGCGTGGATTGCCCCCGAGCAGGTCGTGGGCGTGCGGGGTGACCCGCGCAGCGATGTGTTTGCCATCGGTGTCATGCTCTACCAGCTGTGCACCGCAGAGTTGCCCTTTGGGGAGCCGCTCACCCAAGCCGGCCTGCGCCAGCGCTTGTGGATGGACCCGGTGCCGCCACGCAAGCGCCGCCCGGAGGTGCCTGCCTGGTTGCAAGAGGTGGTCTTGCGCTGCCTGGAGCCGGAGGCCGCCAAACGCTATCCGTCGGCCGCGCATCTGGCCTTTGACTTGGCACACCCGACCCAGGTGCATGTCACCCAGCGCGGCACCAACATCCAAGGCACCCCGTTTCGCACCCATTTCAAGCGGTGGATCAAGGCAGCGGGCATGCACTACCAGCCCAGCCCCTTGCCGGCCCAACAGCTCGAAGAAGTCCCCATCGTCATGGTGGCCGTACCGCACAAAGATGCGAGTGACGCCACCCTCTACAGCCTGCGCCAGGCGGTCGCCAGATCACTGGGCACCCGGCCGGGCGCACGGCTGGCGTGTGTGACCGTCATCTCCGGCAGCCAGACCAGCGCCTCGGACGACAGCAAAAGCGAAACCCATGTGCACCGGCGCTACCTGAGTGCGCTGCGCCAATGGGCCCAGCCGCTGGACCACCCCGGGCACCAGATGTCGTGCCATGTCCTCGAGAGCAGCGACGTGGCACAAGCCCTGCTGGACTATGCGCGGGGCAACCAGGTGAGCGTGATCGTCATGGGGGCGGCCACCCACGGGCTCAAGACCCAACGCTTTGTCGCCACGGTGCCGATCAAGGTGGCAATGGAGGCCCCCTGCACCCTGATTCTGGTCAAGCAGGCCTTGCCTTTCGAGCACTTGGGTGCGGACGCACGCACCACCGCGTCAGCGGGCTACTCGGACTCCGACGCCGAGTCGGGAGGCCTCTCCGGCTATGGCGACGACCTCGGCCCGCTAGGCTGAACGGACTGCCGGGCGCACCCCGCCCGGGCGGCAAAGCGGGGGACAATGCCCGCATGAACTCCCCCACCGCGCCCGGCGCCGCCCATCCCTTTGAAACCCTGACCCCGGACGTGGTGCTCGACGCGCTGGAGAGCGTGGGCTTGCGCGGCGACGGGCGGCTCACCGCCCTCTCGTCGTACGAAAACCGGGTTTACCAGGTCCAGCTCGAAGACGGCGCGCCGGTGGTGGCCAAGTTCTACCGCCCCGAGCGTTGGAGCGACGCGCAAATTCAGGAAGAGCACGACTTTGCCGCCGAGCTGATGGCGGCCGAGATTCCGGCCGTCGGCCCTTTGGTACTGAACGGCCAGACCTTGCACCGGTTTCAGGATTTCAGCTTCAGCGTGAGCCCGCGCCGCGGTGGTCGCCCACCTGAACTTGACGATGGTGAAGTGCTGGAGTGGATAGGCCGCTTTCTGGCGCGTATCCACACCGTAGGCGCGCGCCGCCCCTTTGTGCAGCGCCCTGCACTGGATGTCCAGACCTTTGCGGTGGAGCCGATGCAGTGGCTGCTCGCGCACGACTGCGTGCCACTGGATGTGCAAACCCTCTGGAGCAAGCGCTGCCAGGAAGCTATCGATTTGATAGCTGCTCGCGCAGACATGGCGGGCGCTACAGGCCAAAACAAGACCAATTCCAGCGGTATACGCCAGCTGCGCCTGCATGGCGACTGCCACCCCGGCAACATTCT
>DAINNP010000159.1:0-5595 GCA_036735785.1 Rhodoferax sp.
CTCCCAGACCGATGGAGTCATGGGTGAACACATGCACCACGCGCAGCTTCATCAGCGCGGCCATACGGATGGCGTTGCGGCTGTAGTCGCTGAAGGTGAGGAAGGTGCCGCCGTAGGGGATGAAACCACCGTGCAGGGCCACGCCGTTCATGATGGCGGCCATGCCGAATTCGCGCACGCCGTAGTTGATGTGGCGGCCGCCCTGGCCGGCTTCGTTGGTCACCACGTCGCCAGTCAATGCGTCAAAACGCAGGTTGGGTGTGCTCTTGGTGTTGGTGAGGTTGGAGCCGGTCAGGTCGGCAGAGCCACCCAGCAGCTCGGGCAGCGCAGCGGTAAAGGACTCCAGCGCCAGCTGGCTGGCCTTGCGGCTGGCAACGGTCTCGCCCTTTTGGTGGGCGGCAATCACGGTGTCCACCGCGGTCTGCACGAAGTTCTTGGGCAGGTCGCCCTTCATGCGGCGCACGAACTCTTTGGCAAGCTCAGGGAAAGCGGCTTTGTAGGCGGCGAACTTGTCGTTCCATGCGGCTTCTGCAGCCTTGCCTTTTTCCTTGGCGTCCCAGTCTGCATAAACCTCTTTGGGGATCACGAAGGGGGCGTGGCTCCAGCCGATAGATTCGCGGGTCAGCTTGATTTCTTCCGCACCCAAAGGCTCGCCGTGGGCCTTGGAGGTGTTGGCGCGGTTGGGGCTGCCCTTGCCGATGTGGGTCTTGCTAATGATCAGGGTGGGGCGGTTGTCGGTGCCTGCCTTGGCTTGCGCGATGGCAGCAGAGACAGCAGCAGCATCGTGACCATCTACAGGGCCGATCACGTTCCAGCCGTAGGCCACAAAACGCTGAGCGGTGTTGTCGATAAACCAAGGGGCCACTTGGCCGTCGATGGAGATGCCGTTGTCGTCATACAAGGCGATCAGCTTGCCCAGCTTCCATGCGCCGGCCAGTGCGGCGGCTTCGTGGCTAATGCCTTCCATCAGGCAACCGTCACCCATAAACACGTAAGTGTGGTGGTCCACGATGGCGTGGCCTTCACGGTTGAATTCTTTGGCCAGCAGCTTCTCAGCCAAGGCAAAGCCCACGGCGTTGGTGATGCCCTGGCCCAAGGGGCCGGTGGTGGTTTCCACGCCGGGGGTGATGCCGAACTCAGGGTGACCCGCAGTCTTGCTGTGCAGCTGGCGGAAGTTTTTCAGCTCGGCCATGGGCAGCTTGTAGCCGGTCAGGTGCAGCAGCGCATAGATCAGCATGGAGCCGTGGCCGTTGGACAGAATGAAGCGGTCGCGGTTGGCCCAGTTCGGGTTGGTGGGGTTGTGACGGAGGTGCTCACCCCACAAAGCCACTGCCATGTCGGCCATGCCCATGGGGGCGCCGGGGTGGCCGGAATTGGCTTGTTGCACTGCGTCCATGGACAGTGCGCGAATGGCATTTGCCATGTCTTTGGTGTTGGGGGTGGGGGCCATTGAGGGCAGCTCCAAGGGTAAGGTTAAGAAACAGGTGAAAGGCAAAACTCCGCTGATTTTACCGGTGTGCGCTTTGGGGCCGTTACAGAGCAGTACTGCGCCGAATTTGACCCATGGGCTATGCTTTTGTGCATGAGCCAACTCTTCAGCCCTTACACCCTGCCGTCGCCCCGCGGCAGCCTTGTTTTACCGAACCGCATCGTCGTCGCTCCGATGTGCCAATACCAGGCGGTGAACGGCGAAGCAACGGACTGGCATTTGATGCACTGGGCCAATTTGCTCAACAGTGGTGCGGGCCTGTTCACGATCGAGGCGACCGGTGTATTGCCCGAGGGGCGCATCACGCCCGCCTGCCTCGGGCTGTGGGACGACCGCACCGAAGCCGCCCTCGCCGACAAGCGCCTATGGCGGAAGTCTAGAGAACCGCATGAGCTTTCCACTGGAGCTGTTCGCCGCCGTGCGGGCGGTATTCGACGGCGTGTTGGGTATGCGCATTTCCGCCAGCGATTGGGTGGGGGGCGCGTGGGATGTGGCGCAAAGTGCCGTCTTCGCGCAGCAACTCAAGGCGTTGGGTTGCGACTTCATCCACGTCTCCAGCGGAGGTGTGTCACCCCAGCAAAAAATTGCGCTGGGTGCCAACTACCAAGTGCCATTTGCACGTGACATCCGCGGTGCGAGCGGCATGGCCACCACCGCGGTCGGCCTGATCACTGAGCCGCAACAGGCTGAAGATATTTTGCAAGCCGGCGATGCGGACCTGATCGCCTTGGCGCGCGCTTTTTTGTACAACCCGCGTTGGGGTTGGCATGCCGCAGCCGCGCTGGGCGGACAGGTAGAGGGCAACCCGGTCTATTGGCGCTGCCTGCCACGGGAAGCACAGAGCGTGTTCGGCAAGGTGGCCGTGGGCACCCGCTAGTTCACTGCTGGAGGTACCAAACCGCCCCCTTGCGGAAGTGGCGAGTTCGGTTGGATCGCCATTGCCGGCGAAACCGCTTGCCCGTCTACCCCGAGGCTTTCTATGAAACCGCCTTCGGCCCATTCGGCATAGCGCCAATCGTCACCGGCGCGCACTACACCCTCAGGGGGCTGCACCTCTTGCACCGGTACGCCGTTAAGGGCCACCGCCATGTAGTCAATCCAGGCGGGAAGCGCCAGCGCGGACCCGGAGGCCCGGGTGCCCAAGCTGCGGGGCGTGTCATAGCCCACCCACACCACCGCCACCACACCGGGCTGGTAGCCGGCAAACCAGGCGTCCACCACGTCATTGGTGGTGCCGGTTTTGCCATACAGATCAGGGCGCTTGAGCGCGGCCTGTGCTTTGGCTGCCGTGCCGCTGCGCGTCACTTCCTGCAACAGGCTCGACACCATGAAGGTGTTGCGGGCCGGCACGGTGCGCAGCGTCTCGTCCAACACCTGGGGCTTGGCTTCGAACACCACCTCGCCACTGGCGCGGGCAATCTTCTGGATCAGCACAGGGTTCACCCGGTAGCCACCGTTGGCCAACACCGAATAAGCACCCGCCATTTGCAGGGGGTTGGTGGAGCCCGAGCCGAGAGCCTGGGTGAGGTTGTCCGGTTGGCGCTCCGGGTCAAACCCAAAGCGGCTGACCCACTCCCGCGCGCCTTGGGGCGAGAGCAACTGCATCAGGCGGATGGACACCAGGTTTTTGGAGCGCGCCAAGGCGCGGCGCAGGGTGATGGGGCCATCGGTGCTGCCGTCGTCGTTCTCGGGGGCCCAGTCGCCTACGTTTTCCATGGGCGCATCGTTCACCAGCGATTCAGGCTGCATGCCGCTCTCCATCGCGCCAGAGTAAATAAACGGCTTGTAGCTGGAGCCGGGCTGGCGCCAGCCTTGGGTGACGTGGTTGAACTGGTTGCGGTGAAAGTCGAACCCTCCCACCAGTGCGCGGATATCGCCATTCAGGGGGTCCATGGCGACCAGCGCGCCCTCAGCCTCCGGCCACTGCACCAGGCTCCAGGCCTTGGCCTGCTGCACCACCCGCACCACCGCGCCGCGCCGCACCCGTAACTTGGCGGCAGCAGATTCGGCCAGGCCTGACTGGGCGGGTCGCAAGCCAGTGCCCTCAATGGTCATGACCTCGCCAGTACCCAACACCACGGTCACCGATTTGGTGCTGGCGCGGGTCACGATGGCAATACGCAGGTCTTCGTCATCGTCGTAATCGGCGAGGGCCTGGGCCACCGCAGGGTCGTCGTCCTTCAGGTCGGTGGCAAGGGTTTCCTGCCCTTCAGGGCCGCGCCAGACCTGGCGCAAGGAGTGCTCCACCAGCGTACGGCGCAGTGCCTTGTAAGCGGCCTGCTGCTCAGCGGCGCGCAGGGTAGTGGTGACATTCAGGCCGGTGGTGTAGCTCATTTCGCCGAACTGGGCATAAACCTGCTGGCGCACCATTTCGGCCACGTGTTCGGCGTGCACATCGACTTCGTTGCGCTTGCGCACCACCAGCTTCTCTGCCTTGGCTGCTTGGAACTGGGCGTCGGTGATCACGTCTTGCGCCCGCATGCGGCCCAGGACCAACAGCTGGCGGGCCCGGGCGCGCTCAAAGTTTTGAATCGGGTTGGCAAAGTGCGGATTCTGGGGCAGCCCGGCCAGCATCGCGGACTCAGCGGCACTCAGCGCTGAGAGTGTCTTGCCGAAATACGCCTGGGCCGCCGCTTCAAAGCCATAGGCCCGCGAACCCAGATAGATCTGGTTCATATAGAGCTCCAGAATCTGGTCTTTGCTGAGCTGGGACTCGATTTTGAACGCCAGCAGTGCTTCTTTGATCTTGCGCTCCAGGGTGCGCGAGCGGCTCAAAAAGAAGGTGCGCGCCACCTGCTGCGTGATGGTGGATGCGCCCTGAGTGCGCCCGCCAGTGAGGTTAGCCACGATAGCCCGGGCCACGCCAATCGGGTCCAGCCCGCCGTGTTCATAAAACCGCGCGTCTTCCACCGCCAGCAAACTGTCTTTCATCAACTGGGGAATCTGGTCGATCGGCTTATAGACCCGGCGCTCGGTGCCGAAACCTGCCACTTCCACCCCATCCGCGGTCAGCACACGCAGGGGCTGCTTGGGCTGGTAGTTGGAGAGGGAGGAGGTGTCGGGCAGCTGGGTGGAGAAAAACGCGGTGAGCGCCAGCAGGGCGACGAGGCCCAAGCCGGCCAACACCAGACTGATTTTCAAGAGGCGCAGGGGCCAGGAGCCCCGGGAGATGGTTTGCATGGCGATTCACAATTGGACCGCGCATTATGGGCAGCCCGGGCGCCGGCTGGTGGCCCGCTTTGTAAACGCTATGAAATAAGGAGCTAATCCGGAACTATTTGCGCCGGCTAGCGGCTTTTTTTACTGTTTTTCTTTTTGGGCAGCAGAGCGTCATGCAGCGCTACAAACTCCTGGGTCAGCTTGTGGCCGGGTTCCAGGTAGATCATGGGTTTGGACTGCTCGTGCGACTCGCGGATTTTCACCGAGGCACCGAGATAGGGCTGCAAGACCGGCAGGCCTTCATCGATCAGCTCCTGCACCATGCGCTGCGGCAGGTTGGCGCGCGGCTGGAACTGGTTGACCACAATGCCCTCCACCTCCAGGGTCTTGTTGTGGTCGGCCTTGATCTCCTGCACGTTCTCCAAGAGGGTGTAGAGCGCACGGCGGGAAAAGTCATCGCAGTCAAACGGGATCAGACAGCCCTGCGCGGCAATCAGCGCGCTGCGGGTGTAAAAGTTGAGTGCCGGCGGGGTGTCGATGTAAATCTGGTCGTAGTCCGCGGCCAGCTGCTCCAGCGCGTCGCGCAGCTTGTAGATCTTGTGGCGGCTCTCGAGCTTGCTGTGCAGCTCGTCAAGCAGCGGGCTCGAGGGCAACACATCCAAGTTAGGCCACTGGGTCTCGCTGATGTAGTCGCTGGCGGGCTTGTCGCGCACAGTGAATTTGAGGCTCTGCTCAAAAAACTCCGCCACATTCGGCAGCTCGTCCGTCATGTCGGCCCCTAGCAAATAGCGGCTGGAGTTGCCCTGCGAATCCAAGTCAATCACCAGGGTGCGCAGCCCCTGCGAGGCGCTGATGGCCGCCAGGTTGCAGGCGATGGTGGACTTGCCGACGCCACCTTTCTGGTTGAAAACAACGTGCTGCATAACGATTTCCTTTGCTCAAAGCGG
>DAINNP010000160.1:0-5535 GCA_036735785.1 Rhodoferax sp.
TGCCCGAGGGCACCGCAGCCCATTTGGTCAAGGGCAGCTGGCCGCAGACCGAGCTGTTTGCCTGGCTGCAACAGACCGCGGGCATTGACGACATCGAGATGAACCGCACCTTCAACAACGGCATCGGCATGGTCGTGGTGGTGGACGGTGCCAACGCAGAAGCCACAGCTGCGACATTGCGCGCCAGCGGCGAAACCGTCTACACCGTGGGCACGATTGCCGCCCAAGGTGACGGTGCGCAAGTGGTGGTTCGCTAAAGCCCATGCCAACCCGCCGGGCAAGCGCTTGCCCGGCGCCTAGATGCCGGTTTGGATACGCAGAATTTTGACCTGATCCACAATCTGCTCGGTATCCACCATATGACTGGCATGCTCCAGGTAGAGCTCCAAGTCAGACAGTGCCTGCCGTGAGTTGCCCAGCTCGGCATGTACCAAACCGCGATCGCGGTACTCGGGCCATGACTCCGGCAACAGCACCACCAAGCGCTCCTGCACCGCCAACAAGCGCGGCCAGTCCTGCTGGGAGCGATAAATCTCTTTCAAGTTGCGCAGCATGCGCGCCAGAATTTCGCGGGGCGATGCGGCCTGCAGATACAACCCTAATGGCGCCTCGAAATCGTCCACCAAGCCGCGGCGGCGGCGAAATGGCTCCAGCATTTCAGATAGCTCTTCTTTACTAAGGGAGCGGCCGGACATCGGGTCAATGACCGCCTGCCCCATCGGCAGATTTACCTTGACCATGAAATGTCCGGGGAAACTGACCCCTTGGACATCCAACTTCAAGCCTTGGGCCAACTCCATCCACAGCACGGCCAGCGAAATCGGGATGCCGCGGCGCGTGCGCAGCAGCTGTGACACAAAACTATTGTCCGGGTCGTAATAGTTATTGACGTTGCCGGCGAAGCCAAGGTCTGTGAAGAAAAACTGGTTCAGCACCCGCACCCGCTGCAGGGCGGATGCGTCGTCAGCAAGGCGGCGTTGCAGACGGGCCACCAGCTGATCCACTTCGGCCATGCTGGCTTGCAGATCGAGCTCCGGGTATTCATCCTGCCCCAGGCTGAGTGCGGCTTCAAACAGCGCCAAGTCCTGGTCACTGCCGACCAAACTGGCGAAATACTCCAGCGCGGAGGGGACTGTCAGATCCAACTTCATGCTCATCCTCCCGGTTTAGCGCCTCAAGAAGTGGCGCACATTCAAACCCGCCGCCCACAAGGCTCCAAAATATACCGCGGCAGAGCCTGCCATCAACAGGGCAAACCACCCGATGCGCAGCCAAGCTTGATGACGCATAGCCACCCAATCCACCAGACTTGCAGCCCATAAAAGGTACACCACCAAGACCGCGGAAGATGCCACCACCTGAAGCAAAAAGCGCCCCCAGCCCGACGAAGGCTGAAAACTGCCGCGGCGCAGCAAGCCGATCAAGAGCCATGTGGCATTGATCAGGGCACCCAGGCTAATCGACAGAGACAGGCCTGCGTGTTGAAACATCGGCACCAACGCCAGGTTCATCAACTGGGTAGCAATCAACACCACCACCGCAATCTTGACCGGCGTTTTGATGTCCTGGCTGGCGTAATAGCCCGGGGCCAGCACTTTGATGGCAACGATCCCTACCAAACCCGCACCCCAGCCCATCAGAGCCCAGGTGGTTTGCTGCACGTCAAGCGCCGTAAATGCACCGTAGTGGTACAGCACAGCTACCAGTGGTTTAGAGAACGTCAACAAGCCCACCGCACAGGGCACCGCCAGCAAAACCACAATGCGCAGCCCCCAATCCAGCAAGGCGGAGTAGCCGGCACCATCATCTCTGGCGCGCGCTCCGGCCAACTGCGGCATCAGCACCACCCCCAAGGCCACACCCAGCATGGCGGTGGGAAATTCCATCAAGCGATCTGCATAGGTCAGCCAGCTCACGCTGCCGGTCGGCAAGTGCGAAGCGATCTGGGTGTTGATCAACAGCGATATCTGGGCCACGCTCACACCCAGCAAGGCCGGCAACATCAACTTGCCGATTCGCCGAGTCTCAGGGTCGGCGCAGGCTTCCCCCAAGATGGCCCACTGCAGGGTGAAGCGCGGCAACATGCCCAAACGGCTCAAGGCCGGAATTTGCACCAAGAGTTGCAGCAGCCCGCCGACCATCACCCCGACTGCCATGGCGTATATCGGCTCAATACCCTGCCCTTTGAACCACGGCACCAGCAACCAGGCGGCCCCGATCATGCTCAGGTTCAAGAGAACGGGCGTAGCAGCCGGCACCGCAAAGCGTTTCCAAGTATTTAATATGCCGGACGACAGGGCCACCATCGACATAAAGCCGATGTACGGAAACATGAAGCGGGTCATGAACACGGCCGCCTCGTAGCCCGCCGGATCTTTCTGCAAGCCACTCGCCATGGCCCACACCAGTAACGGCGAGGCGATCACCCCCACGACACAAGTCAGCACCAAGGCGCAGGCCAGCAAGGTGGCCACCCGATCTACCAGCAGCTTGGTCACCACGTCGCCATTTTTGGCTTTGCTGGCGGCCAAGACCGGCACAAAGGCCTGGCTGAAGGCGCCTTCGGCAAACAAACGGCGAAACAGATTAGGGATGCGGAAAGCGACGTTGAAAGCGTCGGTCATTGCGCTGGCGCCAAACGCAGCCGCCACCAAAAGCTCGCGGGCCAGGCCGGTGACCCGGGAGGCCAATGTCCACAGGGACACGGTAGATACAGATTTGATAAGACTCACAAGGCAAGTGTAGCGGCGAGCGCAGAGTGGGGAATCGATGGCGCCATTCCAGACAGCCCCATTTCGTGTTTGAATCAGCGGTCTCGAGCCATATCGTTGGATACTTTATGAAAACAAGTCTGCGCCACTCATTCAGGCCCGCGCGTGCAGCCACCATGCCACCGGGTAAAAGCTGCGTCTTGATCGTGGAAGACCAGAGAGCCCTCTCTGAAATGCTCACCAGCATGGTCAAAAAGGCGTGGCAATGCACGGTTCTCACCGCCTACTCCCTCGCCGAGGCCAACGCGCTCCTGGAACAGCATGGCCACGAAATTTTCGCCGCAGTCTGCGATGCCAACCTGCCGGACGCACCCTATGGGGAAGTCTTCGAGCTGATCGCTGCCAAACACATCCCTGCTATTGCCCTGACCGGCACGATCACCAAAGACATCCGCAACATGATGACGCAGGGTCTGATCGTCGACTATGTGCTGAAAAAGGGGCTGCCCTCCTTTGAATACGCAGTGCAATGGCTAAGCCGCCTGATCCGGAACGCAGGTCTCAAAGTTCTGGTGGCTGACGACTCCCCCTCTTCGCTGGAAGTCATTCGCCGCATGCTGTCCATGCAGGGCCTGAATGTGCAAATAGCGCACAACGGGCGCGAAGCCTTGGCAGTGCTTGCTGCACAGCCCGACATCAAGCTGGCCCTGATCGACTACAACATGCCGGTGATGGATGGGTTCGAATTCGTGACGGAAGCCCGCCGCACCATGGGCAAAGAGCGCCTCGCCATCATTGGCATTTCCGGAGAAGACCACTCCGACATCTCGGCACGCTTCCTGAAGCACGGGGCCAACGACTTCATGTCCAAGCCCTATTCGTTCGAGGAAATGACCTGCCGGGTCAACCAGAACCTCGAGATGCTGGAATTGGTGGACCGCTTGCACCACCTTGCCAACGTGGACTCTCTGACCGGCCTCTACAACCGGCGACATTTTTTCGAGCAAGGCGGTGTGCGCCACGGTTTTGCCAAAAACGCGGCGCTGCCGGTGGTGGTCGCCATGCTGGACATTGACCACTTCAAATCCATCAACGACCGTTTCGGACACGCCAATGGCGACATCGTGATCCGTTTTGTCGCGGATTACCTGCGAAAACACTTCCCGGACGCCCTGATCGCCCGCATTGGCGGTGAAGAGTTTGCGTTGTTCAGCGAATCCCACACTGTCGAGCTGTTGCGGCCCCGGCTCGATGCGTTCCGCGAACTGCTGCCGCTCAACTCTGCCGAGGGTATGCCGGAGGAGATCAAAGTAACGATCAGCATCGGCATTCATGGCGGACACGATGACCATTTGAACGCGCTCCTCCATGTGGCCGATCAACGCTTGTACGAGGCGAAGGCCCAAGGGCGGAATCGCTTGGTGGGCTGATTCAGCGGAGCCGGTATATAATCATCGGCTTTGCTGACAACATCCTCCAACACAAGGAACATTAATCATGGCATCTGGTAAACCCAAGAAAAAGAACCCGCGCCTGGCGTCGGGCCGTAAACGCGTCCGTCAGGACATCAAAATCAATGCAGCAAACACTTCTTTGCGTTCCAAATACCGCACCGCGGTAAAGAACGTGGAAAAGGCAGTTGTGGCTGGTGACAAGACCAAAGCCGCAGAATTGTTTGCCAAGATGCAAGCCGTGGTGGACACCGTGGCTGACAAGGGCATCTTCCACAAGAACAAGGCAGCACGCGACAAGAGCCGTTTGGCAACCAAGGTGAAAGCCTTGGCACTCGCAGCCTAATCACTTAGGCAATCGCACGGACCTTGGCAACAAGGTTCGCCGTTTGTAAGGGTGCGCTGTCAGCAAAAGCAAAAAAGCCGTTCAAGTGAACGGCTTTTTTGTTTCTGTCGTCAGAAAAAAATTATTCGGAAGCTGCCGGACGGCTTGCGGGAGCTGCGGGCGTCTCCGGGCGGGTTTCGCTGACCTGCAACTCGTTGTCACGGGCGAAGTTCAGGCAGAAATCCCAAGCCATCACATCGTAGTCCCGCAAGTCGGGGTGCACGATCACGCATTTAACCTGCCCGATCGAGGTGGGCACACACCACGGCGAATAACCCAAGTGGCTACCGCGAGTAGCGCCACCGGGCCGAAATTGACTCATCACGCCAGCCAGACGCTCCGCCCAGTCACTGGGGCGAAAGGTCTTGCCCTGCCGCGTGATTCCCAGGATGTAGAGTTCTTTTGGAGGAGTTGTAGCCATTAGGAAGTGGAAAATTCGTGGTCGCGCCAAGCAGTCTTATATAAGTGTTGCAGCGCAACAGAATTCTACCCGCTCCGCTGTCATGGAGATGACAAACCAGCTATGCCGACGCGCATCAGTGTGATGTGGATTTGTCACGAAACCGCCATCCGCAGTGCGCCTAAAATCAGGCTTCAACGGCCCGACTGGCCTTTGCATCAGTCGGGCCGATCTGTTTTGTAGCCACCACCGGAGTTACCGCATGACCGCCGCCACTGTTACCACGCCGTCTTCACCCCATGTGATGAACACCTACGGCCGACTGCCCATCGCCCTGAGCCATGGACGAGGCTGCCGCGTGTGGGACGTGAACGGCAAGGAATACCTGGACGCCCTGGGCGGCATCGCGGTCAACACCCTGGGCCACAACCACCCCCAACTCGTACCCGCTTTGCAAGACCAGCTGACCAAGCTGATCCACACCTCCAACTATTACCACATTCCCCTGCAAGAAGAGCTGGCCAAGCTGCTGGTAGAGCGCTCGGGCATGACGAATGTGTTTTTCTGCTCCACCGGCCTGGAAGCCAA
>DAINNP010000161.1:0-5512 GCA_036735785.1 Rhodoferax sp.
GTCAGGTAGCCGCGGGTCTTGCCCAGGGTGATCAGGGCCTTGAGGCGCGCGCGGCGCTTGGCCATGTCTTCTTCGGACAGGACGGTTTCGTCCAGGCCGAATTCCTTCATCAAGGCGCGTTCTTTCGCCTTGCTGATCTTCATGCGCAGGGGCTTGACCTTTTCACCGGTAGCCGTCGTGGTGGCCGCGGCTTCGGGCTCGCCGACCAAGTCCGCTTCAATATCCGACATGTCCATGTCATCACCGCTGGATTCAGCAGCTGCAGCCTTGGGCTTGCGACCGCGTTTGGCGCCGGTGGTGGCTTTGGCGGGAGCAGCAGATTCGTCAGCTGCGGCCTTGGCGGGGCGACCCGCTTTCTTTTTCGCAGGAGCTTCAGCAGCGGCCAAAAGCGCGTCAGCGGCTTCTTTCAACAGGGTGGCTTTGGATTTGGGTGCGGACACGGAGGGTGCTTTCTTTTCGGTTTTGGCAACGGCCTTGCTGGCAGGCTGAACAGGCTTGGCGGATTTTGAAGCGGGCATGCAGAAACCTCGGGTCAACAAAAAACTAACAAACGACAGAACAGATGCCGGCTACGCTGCGCTCAAAACGCGATGTAGTGGCTAGGCAGGGAATCAGATTCCCCATTGGCAAGATGGGAGGGCGATCATTTGGAATGCAGTCCTTGCGGTAAGGTGGCCTGTTGTGATGAACTATTCACGGTGGCCTGACCCGGAGGTGCTGCTGTCGCTCTTGCCGAACTAATCGGACATTATAGTTGCTATTGACAAGCCCAAGAGTTGTCGGATGAACTTAGCCTGAAAACAGCAGGGGGCTGCGCAGGCTGGTGTGCCACCGCGGTCCGGGGGCAGGCGTCAGGCTTTAGGCGTCAATGGAACTGGCTGCCAGCAGTTTGCCCAGTTCTTTTTTGCGGTCCATCAGCACCCGCAGTTCGGCCAGGTTGGCAGAGTCGGTTGCCAGCACGCGCATCTGCGCGTCGATACGGTCCAGCAGCATCCGGTTGAGCAAATCGCGCAACTCGGGGCCGGATTCGCGCAATGGCTCACTTGCCAGCACCGGGCCGGCGGTCAGCCGCTGCACCAAGTCCTCTGCCGGGTGGCCCACAATTTCTTCTTTCAAGGTGCCCCGGGAGACCGGGCCGTGCTCATGCAACTGGCTTTCCAGCCAGGTAAACAGCTCGCCGTGGGGGGCAGGCAGTTCGCACAACAGGCCGTGGTCTTCGCTGGAAAGGATGTCCCAGAGCTCACTGTGGTTGAGCAAAATGCGGGCGGCAAGGTCCGGACGGCTATCGAGTTTGGCCAGCGGGCCTGTGGGGCGGGCCTCACGGTTGCCGAACTTGCCGCCTTTGCCCGGCCATTTGCCCTCCCACTTGCCGTCGCCTTTGCCGCGCGGCGTCCAGCCCTCTTTCTTCCACTCGGTCTTCTTTTTCCACTCCTCTTGCGGCACCCACGGTTCCGAGAATCCGGCAGGCTCGTCGTCATCAAAGTAGGGAATGTCGCCCATGCCGTCATCGAAGCTCGGCGCAGAGGCCGGCGCCGCTTCGCGCTTGCGGCGCGGTGCTTCGGCGGCTGGTTTGGTGCCGGCGCCTGACCACAGGCTGCCGAGTTCGGCTGAGGGGAGCTGCACCAGCTGGGCGATTTCGCTCAGCAGTTGCAACTTGAGCGCGCCGTCGGGCAACTGGCTCCACAAGGGCTTGGCTTGGCTGGACATGCGGGCCCGCCCCTCGGCGGAGCTGAGGTCGCAACCGTCTTGCGCCGCTTCGATCAAAAACCGGCTCAGTGGCGTGGCCTTGCTGACGTAGTCGGCAAAGGCGTCTTTGCCATAGGCGCGGATAAAGCTGTCGGGGTCGTGCTCAGCGGGCAGAAACAAAAACTTGATGCTGCGCACGTCGGTGGCAAAGGGCAGGGCGCCGTCCAGGGCCTTGCGGGCGGCGCGGCGGCCGGCGGCATCGCCGTCAAAGCTGAAGACCACCGCATCGGTGAAGCGGAACAGCTTTTGCACATGCTCGTTGGTGCAGGCCGTGCCCAGCGTGGCCACCGCGTTGGGGAAGCCCAGCTGGGCCAGCGCCACCACGTCCATATAGCCCTCGGTGACCAGCGCATAGCCATGCTCACGCAGGGAGCTGCGGGCTTCAAACAGGCCGTAGAGCTCACGCCCCTTGCTAAACACCGGGGTTTCCGGCGAGTTGAGGTACTTGGGCTTTTCATCGCCCAGCACCCGCCCGCCAAAGCCGATGCATTCGCCCTTGATATTGCGAATCGGGAACATCACGCGGTCGCGGAACCGGTCGTAGCGCTTTTCTTCGCCCCCGTTTTCGGCCTCGTGCAGGATCACCAAGCCGCTCTCGACGAGCAAGGGGTCGTCGTACTGCGGGAAGATGCTGGCCAGGCTGCGCCAGCCCTCCGGGGCATAGCCCAGGCCGAATTGCTTTGCAATCTCGCCCGACAGACCGCGGCCTTTGAAATACTGAATGGCGCGTTGCGACTCCTTGAGTCCGCGCTTATAAGCCTCGCCGGCTTTTTCCAGCACGCTGGTGAGGGTGTTTTGCTTCTCGCGCTGCGCTTGGGCGCGGGCTTTGTCCTGGGGGCTGCCTTCTTCCTCGGGGATGACCATGCCATATTGGCCGGCGAGGTCTTTGACGGCCTCGATGAAGGTCATGCCGGCGTGGTCCATCAAAAAGCTGATGGCATTGCCGTTTTTGCCGCAGCCGAAGCAGTGGTAGAACTGTTTGGCGGGGCTCACCGAGAACGAGGGCGACTTTTCCCCGTGAAACGGGCACAGGCCCATGAAGTTGGCGCCGCCCTTTTTGAGCTGCACATAGCGGCCCACGATCTCCACCACATCGGTGCGCGCGATGAGTTCTTGGATGAAGCTTTGGGGGATGGCCATAGGGCGATTGTAGGCAGCCTGCGCCGATCGCCGGAGCAGCCCGGCTGTGCTAGCGCAAGGGATTTGCTATCAAATAAGGAGCTGCTTGCGCAGGTTCTAAGAGGGCTGGAGGTCGATTTGATGCCTGAATAAAAATTCAATCACCCAGCACCACACCTTCTCGCCGCGGATCCGCACCCCCGAAGAAACCTGTGGGGGTGCGCGCGATGGCTTGCAGGCCGCTTGCCATCGGAACCTCCACGACGGTGTGGCCCCTGCTTTTCAGTGCCTGCACTACCGCCGGGCTGAAGCGCCCCGCCTCCAACAGGGTAGGGCCATTCAAGGAGCCGAAGTTGGGCAGGTCGATCGCCTGTTGCGCGTTCAGGCCCCAGTGCAACATGCCGTAGAGGGTTTTGGCGGTGAAGTGGATGATGAGCGCACCACCCGGGCTGCCACCGCTGATGAGCAGCTGGCCGGTAGCCTTGTCAAAGACCAGCGTGGGCGACATGCTGGAGCGCGGGCGCTTGCCCGGCTCTACGCGGTTGGCCACCGGCCTGCCGTCGCCCCCGGTGGGGCTGAAACTGAAATCGGTGAGCTGGTTATTGAGCAAAAAGCCGCCCGCGAGGCCGGCACCCCGGTTCACCATCTGGCGTGAGCCCCAGGCATCTTCAATCGTGGTGGTCATGGCAACCGCATTGCCATAGGTATCCACCACCGAGATGTGCGAGGTGCCGTACTCCAACTGGTCAGGCATGGGCGCGTAGCTCAGCGGCGTGCCGCCGGGCTGCCCCGGCAAGGCAAACTGAATGCTCTGCCCGGTGGGGCTGCTGTCGATTTGCGCGGCGCGGCTGCGCAAGTAGCCCGGTGCCAACAAGCTGGCCCAGTTGCCTGCCGGGGCTTGCACAAAAGCCGGATCACCGAGGTACTGGCCCCGGTCGGCAAACGCCAGGCGCGAAGCCTCGGTATACAGGTGCAACCAGTCGGCACCGGGTTGGCCTTGCACCAGGGGCAGGCTGCGGGCGGGGGTGTGGTCCAGCATGCGCAGAATTTGACCAATGGCAATCGCCCCCGAACTTGGCGGCGGCATGCCGCAAATGCGCACCGGGCGGGGTGCCGTGTCGTAGTCAAAGCACAGCGGTTCGCGCACCAGCGGGCGGTAGGTTGCCAGGTCGCGGGTGCTCAGGCTGCCCGGGTTGGTGGGGTGGCCTTGCACTTTGCGGGCGATGGCTTCACCGACCTCCCCCCGCAGCAGGGCAGAGGGACCGCGGGTAGCAATGCCTTGCAACACCGCTGCCAGTTCGGGGTTGCGCAGCACATGGCCGGCTGGCCATGGCTTGCCTGCAGCGTCGTAAAAGTAAGCTGCTGCTACCGGGTCTTTCTTCAGGTGCGGGTCTGCCGCCAGCAGTGCGGCCATGCGCGGGCTGATGGCAAAACCCTGGTTGGCCAGGTTGATAGCGGGTTGAAACAACTGAGCCCATGGCAGTTTGCCGTGCAGGGCATGTGCCTGCGCCAACATGGCGACCGCGCCCGGCACACCCACCGAGCGGCCGCCCACTACCGCATCGGCAAACTTCATGGCTTGGCCTGATGCATCCAGAAACAGGGCTGGCGTGGCAGCGGCGGGCGCGGTTTCGCGGCCGTCAAACGCTTGCGTGGTCGTGCCATTGAAGTGCAGCAGAAAAGCACCCCCGCCAATGCCGCTGCTCTGCGGCTCTACCAGGCTCAGCACCATTTGCACCGCAATCGCTGCATCGACGGCGCTGCCGCCCGCTGCGAGCACCTGGCGCCCGGCATCGGTGGCTAGCGGGTTGGCCGCGGCCACCGCATAGCGGCGGGTCGCCCAGCCGGGTTTGGCGGTGCTGCCGCTTGCGGCTTCGGGCTGGGGTGGTGGCGCGGACGGTGCCGGTGGTGGTGGCGACACGGCACACGCCGACAGCAGCGCTGCACAAAGCGCCGTCACGGCAAGGCTGAGAGTGCGGTGGGGGTGGAATGTCATGGCAGGTGTTGCGAGTGGCTATTTGGTTTTGGGGACCCGGCCCAGCAGGTAGAACTCGGGGTTGGGCAGCATGCCGGTCACATTGGCCATGCGGTTGGAGAGGCCGAAGAAAGCGGTAATGCCTGCAATGTCCCAGATGTCTTCGTCGTCAAAACCGTGGGCGTGCAGGGTGGCAAAGTCGGCGTCTTCCACGGTGTGGCTCTGCAGGCAGACCTGCATCGCAAAGTCGAGCATGGCGCGCTGGCGCGGTGTGATGTCGGCCTTGCGGTAGTTGACGGCTACCTGGTCTGCCACCAGCGGCTTTTTCTCGTAAATCCGCAAAATGGCGCCGTGTGCCACCACGCAGTACAGGCACTGGTTGGCGGCACTGGTGGTGGTGATGATCATCTCGCGCTCGCCCTTGGTCAGGCTGGAGCCCTCGCGCAGCATGAGTGCATCGTGGTAAGCAAAAAAGGCACGCCATTCGGCAGGGCGGCGGGCAAATGCCAAAAACACATTCGGCACAAAGCCGGACTTTTCCTGGACCTCGAGGATCTTGGCTTTCAGGTCGTCGGGCAGGGTGTTGAGGTCGGGCAGGGGGTAGCGCGGGGTGGGGTGCATGGGGTCTCCGTCGGGTCGCTTATCGGGATATTTTTAAAAACTATCGATGTG
>DAINNP010000162.1:0-5500 GCA_036735785.1 Rhodoferax sp.
GTGTGCAGCTGTTTGGCGGCTACGGCTATATGTGGGAATACCCCATCACCCGCGCCTATGCCGATGCCCGGGTGCAGCGCATCTACGGCGGCACCAATGAGATCATGAAAGAAGTGATCACCCGGTCCATGGGGCTGGGCGGCAAGTAGGCGCGTCTTCGTGGTTGTCGGCCAGCACCACACGGTTGCGGCCGGTCTGCTTGGCCTGGTAGAGGGCGGTGTCGGCCAGGTGCAGCAAGCCCTCGGGCGTAGCGGGGGCATGGGCCAGCCATGCCACTCCCACACTCACGGTGGCCTGCAGCGTGCCTGGGGCGCCCAGGGCAAAGGGCTGGCTGGCGAAGGCATCGCAAATGCGCTGGGCTATCGCCTGCGCGTGGGTGGCGCTGCTGTCGGGCAGCAGCACAGCAAATTCCTCACCCCCCAGGCGGCCAAACACATCGCTGTCACGCAGGCAGCCCGTACAGATGCGGGCAAAACCGGCCAGCACCTGATCGCCGACGAGGTGGCCATGGCCGTCGTTAATGTGCTTGAAATGGTCGAGATCCAGCATCAGCGCTGCCACGGGCCGCTGGGTTGGTTGCAGCACGCCCAGCAATTGCGCTGCCTGCTGGGTGAATCCGGTGCGGTTGAGGGCGCCTGTCAGGGCATCGTGGTTGGCGCTGTGCTCCAGTCGGCGCAACAGCTGGTTACGTGCCGCGGTGACGCTGGCCACGGTGAGTGGTGCCAGCGACACCAGCGTGATGCCCATGTGCAGGGAGTGCAGCATCTGCGGGTTGCTGGCGTCACCGCCCAGCACCATGTGCCCGGTGGACACCGCCAACAGCGTCCACAGGTTAGTCAGCAGCGTGAGGCAGGCGGTGGCAAACAGGCTGTAACTCAGCGCACACCAGAGCAGCCCGGGCACACCAAACACAAGCGCCCCGGGGCCAGACACCACCAGCCCGAGTACCAACCCTCCGCACAGTGCCAGCGCTGGCGCCAGCTGCACCCACGGTGGGCTGCGCCACGGCCGGTGGGCCCAGGGCCACATCTGGCCGCGTGGCAGTGTCAGCAGCACCGGCAGCAGCGAAAGGTAGTTCACCAGCTCCCCCATGAACCAACCCAGCAGGCCTTGTAGCAGCGGGGTTTTTTGGTAGATGTAGGCAAACACCATGCCCGGCAGGGCCCCGCCCAGGGCTGCCATGGCGGTCACGGCAATGAGGCTGCCCACCGCCAAGGGTTGTTTGAGTAAACGCTGTGCCACAGGCAAGCGCATATAGAGTTGGAACCCCACGGCCACCCCCAGCAGGTTGCTCAGGGTCAGCAGCACGGCCTTGTGCCAGTGGGTGCCGGTGAGCAAATCGGCCGCCAACAGGCCCATGGCTGCGGCGGTCCAGCTCCAGCGATTGGCCAGCCTCGGCCAGTGCACAAACAGGCCCAGCAGCACGGCGTTGGCAGGCCAGAAGGCCGCAAGCAAACCAGAGGGGCGGGTGAGAATGCCTAACAGTGCCAAGCTCAGCACGGCCATACCCAGCCACAGGGGGCTGAGTGCACGTGCAGGACCCGGCAGCGGGCACGGAGCGGGCGCGGACTTGTATTCCATCCATGTCTCCGGTGATTGGCTTTCTCTTTGCGAAAGCTAGTGGGCCATAGCCTTGTTGGCTGTGCACAAATCATAGTCAGCAGACACGGGCGGGCAGCAACAGGGGTGCGGATAGCGGGGCTATTCGTGAATTTGTTCACAGAGACCGCTTCTGTCGCTACGCCCGGCCGGACCGTCCTGGCGAGCGTTGGCAGCCTGCGGGGGGCGAATTTTTAGTGCCAAATTGGCCTCTAGGCCAAGTGAAATATACGCAAGCAGCTATTGATTTGATAGCTGTTTTCCTGGTGCTGGAGGCACTTTGGGGTTGAGGCCGAACTCGCTGGCCAGTTTCTGGTAGCTGTCAACCTGTCGCTGGATGGTGTGTTCCAGCGCGGGGCCGGCGATCCAGCCGCGCTCCATGCCCACGTGAGCCAGTTTGCGTGCTACCGAGGGGCGGGCCATGGCTTTGGCTAGGGCGTCGCTCCATTCGCGGTAGTCGTGGTCAGACACGCCCGGACCCATGTACAGTCCGCGCAGAATGGGCCACTGGATGTCAAAGCCTTGCTCTTTGGCCGTGGGCACGTGGGTCCAGCGCCCGCCTAGGCGCTTGTCTGCCAGCACGGCCAGCACCCGCACCGCCAGTCCTTGCTCCATTTGCCGCCCTACCTCGGCTGCATCACCGGCCAGCACTTGCACGTGGTTGTCTCCTAGGGCGGAGAGGGCCTCGCCGCCACCCTCAAACGCCACAAAGCGCATGACCCTGTGGCTGACGCCGGCCGCACGGGCGAGCAGGGCGGCTTTCATCCAGTCCTGGCTGCCGATGGAGCCCCCGGCGCCGAAGACGATGCTGCCGGGTTTGTCACGCAAGGCTTCCAGCAGCTGCGGTAGGTTTCTGTACGGCGACTCGCGCGGTACCGCGACCACGCCATAGTCCATGCCCATGGCCGCCAACCAGCGCACGCTGCGGGTGTTGTAGGGGCCGAAGCGGTTTTGCGCCAGATTTAACAAAGAGCCCGATGAGAACGCGACCACCGTTTTCCCGTCCGGCGGCTGCTGATTCACGGTGTTTTTGAAGGCCAGTGCGCCGATGCCGCCGGGCTGGTACACCACGGCCAAGGGCGGGCGGTTGTTGTGGGGCTGGGCCAACATGTCTCTGGCAAGCTGGCAGGTGAGGTCGAAGCCACCGCCCGCTTTGGCAGGCGCAATACAGCGCCCCCCCTCCGGGCCGGCATGGGCCGCGGCGCACACCATGAGGAGCATGCTGCAAAGTGCTTTGAAAAGCAGTTTCATCGTGGCCACCCTAGTACGACGCACAGACCGGGGCCGGGCTCAACGGGACGTATCTGGAGCTGCCCACCGTGGGCCTCAATCACAGACCGCGCAATGGCCATGCCCAAACCGGAGCCCCGGCTATGCCGTCCTTTGACAAAGCGTTCGCCAGCCCGTGCCAACACCTCAGCGTCCATGCCGTTGCCGTCGTCAAAGACCTGGATCTCGTACCCTGTCGCGGTGCTGTTTGCCCACAAGGTGACGGTGCCGTGGGCGCGACCGTGTTCGATGCCGTTGTGCGCCAAGTTGAGCAGTGCGTGGCGCAGGAGGTTGCGGTCCCCCTTTGCCTCTAAGCCCAGCTCTGGTACCTCCACGCCGAAATCGACACCACGCTCGCGTGCCAAGGGCATCAGTTCCAAGGCAACCTCTCGCACCAGGGCTGAGAGGTCAAAGACTTCACGTTGCGTCAGGCCGGTATCGCTGCGGGCCAGCGCCAGTAGTTGGTTGGTGGCGCGGATGGCGAGCTCCAAAGCGTCGGAGAGGGCACTTAGAGCCAGCGCTTTGGAGGCTGGATCCTTCTCTCGCAGGATGTAGTCGAGCTGGGCTCGGAGCACGCTGAGGGGCGTGCGCAGTTGGTGCGAGGCATCGTCCACAAAGCCGCGTTGTTCAGCCATCAGCCGTTCGGTTTGGTGCAACTGCTGGTTGATGGCATCGACCAGCGGGCGTATGTCGCTCGGCAGGTCTTGCACCGGCAGGGGTCGCAAGTCGTCCGCACTGCGGTCCGTGGTTTGGCGTGCCAGACGCGAGAGCGGGCGCAGGGCGAGCGTCAAGCCAACAATCACAGCCAACACCATGGCCGCGAGAAACACGGCATCCCGCATCAGACTGCGCCGCAAAAAGTTACGGGTGAATTGCTCGCGGGAAGCGGTGCTTTCCGCCACTTGGATGACCACAAATGCGCTCCCGGAGTTTTCTACCGCCTGCGACAGCGGTCGCATAAAGGCGCCCACGCGGACGGTTTCATTGAAATAGCGGGCGTCATAAAACTGGGGTTGTCCGGCCCTGAGGGGCCGTGGCGGGGCGGGAAGATCGGGGTTGCCGATTTCCACCAGCCCATCGGCGGTTGCGACCCGGAAGTACACGCTGCCCGTGGCCGTAAGCTGAAAAAACTCAAACAGGCGGTAGGGGAGTTCCACCGCCAGCCCGCCTGACGTGGTGGAAATGTTCAAGTCCAGCGCCTTGAGGGCACCCAACAACGAGCGGTCATAGGCGGCATTGGCGGCCGCCACAGATTCGCTGCGGGTCACCCACAGGCTCCCCGCCGTGACCAGTGCCATTACCGGCAACAGGAGCACGAGCAGGCGGACTTTAAGGCTGGCTTGGCGTATCCGATTCCAGAACATAGCCCAGTCCCCGGTAGGTTTGAATGTGTACGCCGCTGTGATCCAACCGTTTGCGCAGGCGATGCAGCAACATGTCGATGGCGCTGGGTTGTACATCGGATTCATCACTGAAGATGCGATCCATCACTTGCTGCCGTGAGAGCGGCTCGCCACTGCGCATGATGAGCGCCTTAAGCAGCGCGTGCTCGCGTGGGGAGAGCGCCAGCATCGCTCCGTGCAACGTAAATTGGCGGGTGACGGTGTCGAAATTGAGCGGGCCGGCAGCAAACCGGGGGTGCTCGCTGCCGCGGGCACGGCGCACCAAGGCGGTCAGTCGGGCCTCGAGCTCCGCCAGTGCAAAGGGTTTGGGCAAGAAGTCGTCGGCGCCCTGATTCAGGGTATTCACCCGCTCTGTCAGCGAGTCTCTTGCGGTCAGCACCAGCACTGGCAGGCGGTTGTCCCGGCTGCGAATGCTGCGCAGGATGTCGGTGCCGCTCTTGCCCGGGAGGCCTAGGTCCAGCACCAGTGCGTCGTAATCCGTGTCGCCCAAGGCAAGCTCCACCAAGCGCCCGTCGTCTCGCCAGTCCACCTTGTGGCCCGATTGTTCCAAGGCCTTGCTGAGCCACTCGCCCAAACTGTGTTCGTCTTCGGCCAACAGGATATGCATGGCGCGGATTATGGGTCCGTTCAACCAGCCGGACTGATAGGAACTTGTTAGGTTGGGCCTTGCATCATCCGCAGCGGATTTTGAATACCAAGACACCATAACGAGGAGACACGATGAACGAACTTTCCATGAATCGCCGCCAATGGCTGGCCACTGGCGCCGCTACCGCCAGTAGCGTCTGGCTGCCGCCTGCGTCCGCACAAGGCACTTGGCCGAGCAAACCTTTGCGCCTGGTGGTGCCGTTTGCACCCGGCGGTAGCTCAGAGATTGTGGCTCGCGCCATTGCGGGCGAGATGGCCAAAACCATTGGTCAAAACGTATTTGTGGAAAACAAGCCCGGGGCAGCAGGCAACATCGCCATGCAAGAGGTGGCCAACAGCACGGATGACCATACTTTCATCCTCGGACACATCGGTACTTTGGCGGTGAATCCGTTTATTTTCCCCAAGCTACCGTATGACGCAGAACGTGACTTCGCATCGATCACTCTGATTTCCAAAGTACCCAGCTTGTATGTAGTGCACCCTGACTTGCCGGTGCAAAACCTCAAAGATTTCGTGGCGTATGCCAAGGCTCGCCCCGGTCAGTTGAACTACGGATCAGCGGGCAACGGCAGTGCAGG
>DAINNP010000163.1:0-5408 GCA_036735785.1 Rhodoferax sp.
CGCGTCATCCGCAGCACCAGTTCTGACTGCGAGAAGCCGCGGGCGTGCAGGCGTTGTACTAGGTTCAGCAAAAATGCGGCGAGTCGCTCTTCGGCCCGCATGCTGCCCAAGAGGAGCATGACGCCGTTCTCGCGCACGATTTCGCGGCTCATGATCTTGTGGACATGGCGCTGCAGTGATGTCACTTCGCGCGAAAGCTCTTCAATCCGGTCGAAAGGCATGACACAAACTTCGGCGTCCTCCAGCGCGACAGCATCGCAGGTGTGATGGTCGTTCACGATGCCATCGAGCCCCACAATTTCGCCGGCCATTTGAAAACCGGTCACTTGGTCGCGTCCGTCTTCTGAGGCTACACAGGTCTTGAAAAACCCGGTGCGAATGGCGTAAAGGCTAGTGAACTTTTCACCATTGCGAAACAGGGTTGCACCGCGCTTGACCTTGCGGCGGCTCGCCACCACATCGTCAATTTTGTCCAGTTCGTTGGGGCTCAGGCCTAAGGGCATGCAAAGTTCACGCAAGTTGCAATTGGAACAGGCGACCTTGATGGTGTGAGGATTCATGGCCCCGGTACCTGCCTGCGTGATGGCAATGGACGCATGAGCGTCTTGAGACTTGGCGATAGGTGTTGCGTGTTCGAGCATGGTATTCCCCTGATGCAAGTCAATTATGGGCCTGCTCATCCTGAAACTCCTTGATGTAAATCAAGGAGCCTGAAGTGTGTTTGGTTCACAGTCGGAGCGCTAGCTTGGAGTATTCATGAACGCAGCCCTTGGTTCCGCACCCTCATCCGCACCTATCTCTGAACAACTGTTGACCCGCTTTGATGTATCCGGGCCACGTTACACCTCGTATCCGACCGCGGACCGCTTTGTAGAGGCGTTCAGCGCGGACGATTACTCCCAAGCACTATTGCAACGCCGCTCCGGTGCCGCCGCGCTGGCCTTGCCTTTGTCGTTATACGTGCACATCCCGTTTTGCGAATCGCTGTGCTACTACTGCGCTTGCAACAAAATTATTACCAAGCACCATGACAAAGCGGCCACGTATTTGCGCTACTTGACGCGGGAGGTGGAGTTACATACCCGGTTGATGGGTACCGGCCAGTCTGTTAGTCAGTTGCACCTCGGGGGCGGTAGCCCTACCTTTTTGAGTGACACAGAGCTGCGGGAGCTGATGGCGATGCTGCGCCGCAACTTCAGCTTTGTCGCCGGTGGTGAGTATTCCATTGAGGTTGACCCCCGGACGGTAGACGCCGCGCGCCTGGATACCCTGGCCGAACTCGGCTTCAACCGCCTGAGCTTTGGTGTGCAGGATTTTGACCCTGCGGTGCAAAAAGCAGTGCACCGGGTACAACCCGCCGAGCAAGTGTTTGCACTCGTAGAAGCGGCGCGCACACGCGGGTTTGAGTCTATCAACGTAGATCTGATTTACGGCTTGCCTCGTCAGAGTCCCGAATCGTTTGACCGCACTTTGGCACAGGTGAACGCTTTGCGACCTGACCGTATCGCCTTGTATGCATACGCCCATCTGCCAGAGCGCTTCAAGCCCCAGCGCCGGATTGCGACTGTCGAGTTGCCCGGTGCGGCTTCCAAGGTCTCCATGTTGGCGCACTCGCTGGCGTCCTTCATGGGGGCAGGCTATGTTTATGTGGGGATGGACCACTTTGCGTTGCCAGATGATTCGTTGGCAGTGGCGAAGCGGCAAGGGCGCCTGCACCGCAACTTTCAGGGCTACAGCACCCAGCCCGACTGCGACTTGATTGCCTTGGGGGTGTCTGCCATCGGCCGAATTGGCGCCACCTACAGCCAGAACACCAAGACGCTGGAAGAGTATTACGACTACCTGGATCAAGGGCGCTTTCCTATCGTGCGGGGCATGGCCGTCACGCGGGACGATCTGGTTCGCCGTGCGGTGATCATGGCGCTGATGTGCCAAGGGCATTTGCAGTTTGAGTCGATCAATCTTGCCTATTTGCTGGACTTCAAAAGCTACTTTGCCGCCGAGCTCGAAACCCTGCAGGGGCTGGAAGAGCAGGGCTTGGTGTCCTTGGACGACACGGGAATCCAGGTGACCAGCCAGGGCTGGTTTTTTGTGCGCGCCGTAGCCATGGTGTTTGACCGGTATCTTCAAACGGATCGCACTCGCGCGCGCTTTTCCAAGATCATTTGACTGGTCCAAATGCAATCTTCTCTGGCTGTTACAGCGTTGCTGATGGGCTTGGTTGGCGGGCCTCATTGCGTTGCCATGTGCGGTGCGACATGTGCTGGAGTCGGGCAGGCCGCGGGCCCGTTGCGAACACCGGCCATGCTGACTTTTCAGGTCGGTCGGGTGCTAGGTTACTCCGGGCTCGGCGCTTTGGCGGCGGCCTCCGTTCAGGGTTTGGGTTGGCTAACGGTGCAGTCTGCTGCATTACGTCCAGTCTGGTCTTTGTTTCATGTGGCAGCAATCGCATTGGGTTTGGTGCTCCTGATGACAGGGCGCCAGCCCTATTGGTTGCAGGCTAGCGCGCGTAGCGTCTGGACCAAGGCGCGCAAAGCGGGCGCAGGCGGGTTAACCGCGCCGTTCGGCCTGGGGGTTGTTTGGTCTCTTTTGCCTTGCGGTTTGTTGTATTCAGCGTTGCTGCTAGCAAGTTTGTCGGGGGATCCTTTGTCCGGGGCGGCAGTCATGGCACTCTTCGCATTCGGCACGTCGTTAGCCATGATGGCGGGGCCTTGGTTGTGGCTCAGACTGGGCTTGTCCCGCATAGGCGATGGCACCTGGGGTATGCGCTTGGCAGGTGCAGCCTTGGCACTTGCTTCCGGTTGGGCTTTGTGGATGGGATTGGTGCACAATCAAGCTCCGTGGTGCGTCACCGGCTGAGTCTGAGTGTTTTCAGGCGACGGGTGAACTAAGCAGACCCAACGAAAGTCCGCCTGCATGCTAGACCCCTCTCACTCTGATGAGCAGTTTCGGCTCGAAGACCTGCGCAGCTTCAAGATTCTGGATACCCCTGCTGAGCAGGCCTATGACGATGTGGTCAAACTGGCCTCTTACATTTGCGACACGCCGATCGCCCTGATCTCCCTGATTGATGAAGACCGCCAATGGTTCAAGGCCCGTGTGGGCCTGAATGCGATGGAAACGCCGCGTGGTCAGGCCTTTTGTGCCCACGCCATTCTGGATCCGGACCGGGTCATGGAGGTGCCAGACACCCAGCAGGACGCGCGGTTCGTAGACAACCCACTGGTGACTGGTGACCCGGGCATCCGTTTTTATGCCGGTGCGCCGCTACTCACTCCTTCGGGTGCAGCACTCGGCACGGTATGCGTGATCGATAGGGTGCCCCGCAAATTGACCGAGCGCCAGTCAGAGGCCTTGCAGGCCCTCTCCCGCCAGGTGGTGCAATTGTTGGCGTTGCGCCGGGTGAATGCCGAGTTGGAGCTTGTGACCAAGGCGCAGACATTGCGCCACCAGCAACTGGAGAACCAGCAGCGCCGCATTGAAGAGCTCAACCACGACCTGCAGGAGCAGACCCTGACGGATCCCTTGACGGCTTTGAAGAATCGCCGCGCTTTTGATACCTTGTTGTCCCACGAGTTTGCGCGTTCCCTGCGCTCCAAATCGCCGCTGTGCCTGTTGATGGTGGATGCAGACCATTTCAAAGCCTACAACGATGCCTTTGGCCATGTGGCGGGCGATCAGGCCTTGATGTTCATCGCACTGGCGATCAAAAGCCAGGCGCGTGCCTATGACCATGTGGCCCGCTATGGCGGCGAGGAGTTTTGCGTCATCCTGCCCGATACCCAGCTGAACGAAGCGCTGGTCGTAGCCGAACGCATCCGGGATTCGATCAAGTCCATCCATGGCCTGCGCCGGCCCATGTCTGCCAGCATTGGTGTGGCGTATTCCGAAGGCATCAGCAGCCCCAAGCGGCTGGTCGAGCTGGCGGACCGCGCCATGTATCTGGCCAAGCAGGGCGGCCGTGATAGGGTTGAGGTCTTCTTGCCGCCGACCTGAATCCGCGTCCAGGTTGGCGAGTGACTGGGATAATGCGGCTATGTCCGTTTTAGAAAACCAGTCTGCCGTGCCCCATTCCCTCTGGCGCCTGTCCGTTGCGCCCATGATGGATTGGACGGACCGCCACTGCCGCTATTTCCACCGCCTATTGAGCCGCCATGCGCTGTTGTATACCGAGATGGTGACCACGGGTGCGCTCATCCATGGCGATGTGCCGCGCCATTTGCGATTTAACGCCGAAGAACATCCCGTTGCCTTGCAGCTGGGCGGGAGCGAGCCCGCCGATCTGGCGCGGGCTGCCAAGTTAGGCCAGGAGTGGGGCTATGACGAGATCAACATCAACTGTGGCTGCCCCTCTGAGCGGGTGCAGCGCGGCGCATTTGGTGCCTGCCTGATGAACGAAGCGCCGCTGGTGGCTGACTGCGTGAAGGCTATGGTGGATGCGGTGGATGTGCCGGTGACGGTGAAGCACCGCATCGGGATCGACAAGGAAGAAAGCTACGGATTTGTCCGTGACTTTGTGGGGACCGTGGCGGATGCGGGTTGTAATGTGTTCATCGCCCACGCGCGCAATGCGTGGCTCAAGGGCCTGAGCCCCAAAGAGAACCGCGAGATCCCGCCTTTGCGCTACGAGTTGGTGTACCAGCTCAAAAAAGACTTTCCGCACCTCACCATTGCCATCAACGGTGGCATTACCAAAACCGCCGAAGTGGCAGGCCATCTGGAGCACGTGGACGGTGTGATGCTGGGCCGGGAGGCCTATCACAACCCCTGGTGGCTGGCCGAGTGGGACAGCGCGTTTTACGGCACCCCGGAGCGAGGCATTACCCGCGAGATGGTGGAAGCCCAGATGGTGGACTACATGGAGCGTGAGGCCGCGCAACACGGCACCCACTGGTACAGCATTGCCCGCCACATGCTCGGCTTGCGCCACGGCTTGCCCGGTGCTCGGCGTTGGCGACAAGTGTGGACTGACCACCGCCTCAAGCACCTGAGTGCCCGCGAGGTGCTGGCCCTGGCGCACCAGTCGGAACCAAATCGAGCTCCATCCTCCGTTTGATGGGGTTGTGTTGCTATCAATTCGGTGGAGGATTGATCGGCATTTTTAAGTGGGTAGGTCTGGCCGCCAAGTTTCAAACTAAATTGAAACTTGGCTCAAGCAGAGTGTGCGCAAGCAGCTATGAAAATAGGAGCAAATTCCAAATGGCAGATAACTCGCAAAACCCCTCATTCGATGGCGACATGGCCGCTTACACCGCATTGGGTGGCGCGGTGTACCGCGCATCTGCGCTCACCCGCGGCCCCTGGCACCCGCAGCAGCAACACGCCGGCCCGCCGATCGCGCTGGTGAGCCACGCCTTGGAAGCCGCCGCCCAAGCGCAGGGGCTGCACCACTTGGCCCGCTTGACTTC
>DAINNP010000164.1:0-5396 GCA_036735785.1 Rhodoferax sp.
GCTGCGGTGGAGTCCACCGGGTCCAGCACGATGGCCTTGGCGCCTTGGGCAATGGCCGAGTTGAACTGTTGTTGCTGACGGGATGCGTCGCCATCCGCATTTTGGTAAATCACTTCGCAGGCTGCGCAGAGCTTTTTCATCTCGGCCACGAAGCCGGGGCGGTCGTGCTGCTCATAGCGGGTGGACGACTGGTCGGGCATCAGAAATGCCACTTTGGCGGGGGTGATGGTTTGGGCGTAGACCGAGGCAGCGCCCAGTACGACAGTCGTCAGGGCCACAGTGCGGGCGATTTTCCAAGTTTGAATGTTCATAGTTGTCTCCAATATCGTGAATTGTTAGTTAGTTCAATGCAATCAACACAGGCAAAGCAAAAGCGGTGAAGGTGGGTGCGGTTTCTCCTCAGGTTGTAGATGGTGCGCCACGCAGGGCGTGCATGGTGGGTTTGAGAGCCGGGTACAGGGCCACGTACTGTGCAAATAGGGTGTCGTAGGCGGCCTGTGCCTGGGGGGCGGGCATGGTGCGCAACACCGGGGTGACCCAGCCAGTGCGCACCGCATCGGCCGTAATCAGCCCTGCGCCGTAGGCGGCCAGAAGGGCAGCACCCAGCGAGGCTTCCACTTCTTCTTGCAGGGTGTAGACAGGGCGGCCGGTTACATCGGCAATGATCTGCATCCACAGGTCGGAGTGGGCGGCACCGCCCACCACTACCAGGCGCTCATCCAAAGTGCCTACACCTTGAACGCCGGCCTCGATGTTGTGGCGCAGCGCGTAAGTCACGCCTTCGAGCACTGCACGGTAGAGGTTGGCACGGCCATGGTGTAAGCCCAGGCCCACAAAGGCGCCGCTGGCCTTGGCGTCCCACACCGGGCTGCGCTCGCCCATCAGGTAGGGCAAAAACAGCAGGCCATCGCTGCCGGGTGGCAGGGGGGCTGCATCTTCCTCCAGCAGGCTGTGCGGGTCCACTCCCAGCGCTTTGGCTGCGGCAATCTCTGCTTGGCAAAAGGTCTCGCGAAACCAGGTCACTGAGGCACCGGCCGCAATGGCGCCGCCGAACACATACAAATCCTGCGCGCCGTTGAAGACATGGGGCATGCTGATCAGGCCGTGGCGTGCATCCACCTGCGGGCGGATAGTGCCCCAGCACATGCTGGTCCCGATCATGGCCACGTGGTTGCCAGGCTGTGCCGCGCCAGCGGCCAGGGTGGCGACTGCTGCGTCTACCCCGCCCGCTACCACCGGCGTGCCCGCCCACAGGCCCAGGCGCTCTGCCCACTCAGGCAGCAAGGGTCCGACCACGCCACTGGACTCCAACAGCCGGTCCGGCATCATGCGGCGCGGAATACCCAGCATAGCCAGCGACTCGTCCGACCAGGTGCGGGCCTTCACGTCATACACGCCACCGATGTTGCCCGCCGAGCTGTGGTCTACCGCCACTTCGCCGGTCAGGAGGGCATTGACATAGCTATTGGGGGGTAAGAACTTGTCGGTGGCGGCCCAGACTGCGGGCTCATGCTCGCGCAGCCACAGCATCTTGGTATAGCCGTAGTAGCTGTCTACGCTGTTGCCGGTAATGTCATGTAGGCGCTCCAGATCGACAGTGCGCTGCACCCACTCCACCTCGGCGGTGGCGCGGCGATCCATCCAGATCAGGCAGGGGTAGAGGGCCTTGCCAGCAGTATCCACCGGGATGCCGCTGCCACCGTACAGGCTGCTTACACATATAGATTTGATAGCGGCCGGCGCAATATTGGTGAGGGCTAGCACCCCTTTTATGCATTTTTCTACCGCATCCATCCACACATCGGGCCATTGCTGGGCCCACAGGGGCTTGGGCGTTTCCACCTGGTAGGCGTGGGAGTGTTGGGCCACGATGGCGCCGGCGGTGCTCACCAGCACCGCTTTGGTGCTTTGGGTGCCGATATCGACCCCGATGACGTAGGTAACGCTAGCCATGCTCACAGGTCCACGCTCAGGGGCAGGATCACCAGGTCGCGGATCACCACATTGCGCGGGCGGGTAAGCATGAACATCACCGAGTCCGCCACTTCCTTGGGTTGCATCAGGCTGCCGTTGGCCAAGGCCTCGTCCATCTTGGCTTTGGGCCAGTCGTCCAGTAAAGCGGTCACCACCGGGCCGGGTGCTACGGCACCGATGCGCAGGCCGTGCGGCGCAATCTGGCGGCGCACTGTGTGCACAAAGGCCTGCACCGCAAATTTGGAGGCGGTGTAGATCGGCTCCCACACCACCGGCACGATGCCGGCAATCGAGCTGGTCACGATGATGTCGCCGGTCTTGCGCTCCTTCATGTGCGGCAGCACCGCTTGGATGGAGCGAAAGCAGGCGTTGATGTTGAGGTTCAACATGCGGTCCCACGCGTCTGGGTCGCCGGTGGCGACTTCTCCACCGATGTAAGCGCCGGCATTGGCGTGGAAGATGTCAAGCTGCCCGGCGCGCGTCAGGATGGTGGGCACCATGGTGGCCACACTGGTGCTGTCGAGCAGATCGATAGTCAGCGGAATTGCCCGCTCACCCAGCTCTGCACACAGGGCGGCCAAGCGGTCGGTAGCCCGGTCCACCAGGAATACGGTGGCGCCTGCTTCCAACATGGATTTGGCACATTCCAAGCCGATGCCCGAGGCGGCACCGGTGACTGCGGCGACTTTGCCGGAAAGAGGGAGCGAGGTGTTCATGGGGTTCTGCAAGTGGTTTAACAAATTGGAGGCAAAGCCTTTCCCCGGGAAGGCGGAGGGCCTTCCAAAAACTCAGGGTGGGCAGTGAGGTTGGGGAGGACTTAGGCCGCAGCCTCGCAGTCTTCGTTCAGGCGGTAGTAGCGCCTGAAGCGGGAGGGCGGCATATTCTTTTGCACCAGGAACTGGCGGTTGAAGTTGGATACGTTGTTGAAGCCGCAGGCGTAGCAAATGTCGGTCACCGGCGTGTCACTGGAGATCAGCATTTCGCAGGCTTTGTTGATGCGCAGGCGGTTCACGTATTGGATAAAGGGCACATCGGCGTGCCGGCGGAAAAAGCGGGAAAACGCGCTGGGCTCCATGCCGGCATAGCGGGCCATGTCGGATTCGCTGAGCTGCTCGTCCAGGTGGTCTGCCAGATACGAGAGCACCTGGTTGATGGTGGAAGATTGATAGCCCTGTGTGTCTGGCTGAAAGCTGGGGCTGGCCAGCAAGGTGCTGTCGGTGGCGGTGGTCAAAATTTCCAGCAGGGCCAAAAACTTGTGCACCCGTTGAAAGCCTTTCACATGCAGGAGGTCGCGCATCAAGGGCTCGGCTTTGGCAGAGGTGGCGGCAGAAAACAATATGCCGCGCTGGGCATCGGCCAGCAGGCGTTCAATCTGACCCAGCTCAGGAAAGGCCTCCATCCCGCCCAATATGCTTTTGTGAGAAAACTGCAGCACTACACAGCGCTCGGGCACGTGCTGGTTGTCAGGCACCTCGCTGATCCAGTTGTGCGGCACGTTGGGGCCCACCATATAGAGCTGGCCGGGGGCAAAGGTGCCGGTCTGGTCGCCCACATAAAAGCGGCCCGAGGTGTGGGTCACCAGGTTCAACTCGTATTCAGGGTGAAAGTGCCAGCGCACGGTCTCGTAGGGGTACCCGTGCGTCCATACCTTGAAGGACTCTTGTTCCTGAATACCCACCAGCTCTAGGTAAGGTGCCATGGCTTGTCTCCGTATCGTTGTGGCTCTTGGCGAATCAATGCCTGTAGCTTACGAACGGAGTGGGCCCCGCACTACTGCGCAGCGCCCTATTTGGTGATACTTTTTTTGCTTATAGGGTAAACACTGAGTTTGTATCAGTGCCCTCTGGCGCCGCTAGCGGATGCCGCGTATGTACCGGTGCCCGCCCGCATCGGCAGCACCCAGCAGCGAGTCAGATGCGCCGGGCAGCGGCGCCGGGCGGGTGTTGCCCCCCAGCATGCCGAACAGCTTGTCGCGGCTGGTCGCGCGGTGGGGGTGCTGCGGCTCCATGGCGAGCTCCAGTTTGGCGGCCCACTCGCCCAAGTCGGCATGGCCGTCGTCTTTGGCGGCGGCGCGCGCAAAGCGGATGATTTCAGCGGCGTACTCGGTGTTGCTGGCCATCCACTCGGTATCGGTCACCCGGCCGGTTTTGCGGCGCAGCAGCACGTGCAAATGGGCGGCAATCGCCAGTTTTTCGCTGTTCAACATGCAACACTCCTTGGCAGCCGCTGGCGGCCGCAACCTGTTTCAAATCACACTATCAACCCCCGATGTGCTCGCGGTGTTGCGACACATCCAGGCCCACCAGCTCTGCGTTGTCATCGACCCGCAGGCCCACAATCACCTTGGTCAGCCAGAGCAGCGCAAAGCTCATGGCGCCGCTATAGACCACCACCACAACCGCGCCCAGCGCTTGGGTGGCCACACTGCCGGTCACGCCTGAAATGCCCTTGCTGGCAAACACCCCGGTAAGCAAGGACCCGACGATGCCGCCTATGCCGTGCACCCCGAATACATCCAGTGAGTCGTCGGCATTGAGCATGCGCTTCAGGCCGGTCGCGCCCCAGTAGCAGGTCACCCCCGCCACCAAACCGATGATCACCGCCGCGCTGGGCGACACAAAACCTGCCGCCGGGGTGATGGCCACCAGCCCTGCCACCAAGCCCGAGCACAGCCCCAGCAAAGAGGGGCGCCCGCGCATGACCCACTCACCCAGCATCCAACTCATGGCACCGGCAGATGCCGCAAGGTGCGTAACCGCCATGGCCAAGCCCGCCCGCCCATCGGCCGCCACCGCCGAGCCGGCATTGAAGCCGAACCAGCCCACCCACAGCAGGCCTGCGCCCACCATGGTCAGGCCCAGGTTGAAAGGCTCAAACGGCTCTTTGCCATAGCCCTTGCGGGCGCCCAGCATGTAGGCGCACACCAGGCCCGAAACGCCCGCATTGATGTGCACCACGGCACCGCCCGCAAAGTCGAGCACGCCCATTTGCACCAGCCAGCCGCCCGGCTCCCACACCCAGTGGGCAATCGGGGCGTACACCACCACCGACCACATGCCAATAAACAGCAGCATGGCCGAGAAGCGCATCCGCTCCACCAGCGCGCCCACAATCAGCGCCCCGGTGATGATGAAGAAGGTGAGCTGAAACATCGCATACACCGACTCCGGGATATTGGGCGCCACATGGCTCACCGCCACCAAGCCCGCCTCTTTGAGGTAGCCCAGCCCGCTGAACCACATCCGCTCGGTGCCGCCCAGCCAGGCCGTGCCCGGCGTAAAGGCCAGCGAGTAGCCCACCGCAAACCAGAGCAGGCTCAGCAAGGCCGCCACCGCCACCACACTTGCCATGGTGTTGATGACACTCTTTTTGCGCACCATGCCGCCATAAAACAAGGCAATACCGGGCAGCGTCATCAGCAA
>DAINNP010000165.1:0-1161 GCA_036735785.1 Rhodoferax sp.
CACCCCATCGTGGTGAGCTACGCCACCAGCCCGGCGGCTGAAGTGTTCTACAGCAAGACCAAGCTGAGCGAGCCGCCGACAGCCTCCCTGAGCTTGCCGGGCGCTGTGTTCCGCCAGGTGGAGGGTGTTGCCTTAGTCAAGGGCGGCAAAGAGCGCGCTGCGGCAGAAAAGTTTGTCGAGTTCATGCGGTCCCCGGCCGTGCAGACGGCGATGCAGACCGAAATGTGGATGTACCCCGCAGAAGCCGGTGTCGCCAAGGCGGATGCCTTCCGCTTTGCGCCCGAGCCCACCGCGTTCAACGCACCGTCTGACGCTGACATCGCTGCCAAGGGCAGCGACTGGGTCGCCCGCTGGACCAAGGTGGTGTTGAAGTAAGCCTGCTGCGTCCGCTGTGGCGTTCGAGACCCCGCGCCTGAAACGGCCCCGCCCCTGGGCGTGGGACCGCTGGGCGCTGGCTGCTGTGCCGCTGCTGTTTTTGGCGGTGGTGCTGGTAGCACCCGCCGTGCGCCTGATGGTGGAGGGCGGCAGCGCCGACCTGTGGGCCCCGTGGCAAGACCCGTATCTGCGCAGTCGGCTGCTGTGGTCGCTGGCGCAAGCGGCAATGACCTGCGGCTTGGTGTTGCTGATTGGCCTGCCCATGGGTTGGGTACTGGCGCGGCTCGATTTCCCCGGGCGCGGCTTGTTGTTGCGCGGCTTGATGCTGCCCTTTGTGGTCCCCACCCTGGTCGCGGCCATGGGTGTGTTGGCCTTGATGGGGCCGCGTGGCTTGTTGGCGCAGTGGGGCGGGCCGGATTTGCAGGGCACGCCGTGGCTGCTGCTATTTGGCAATTTGTTTTTTAACCTGTGTGTGCTGGTGCGCGCTGCGGTCGATGCACTCTCGCAGGTGAGCGCCGCCCGGGTGGCGGCAGCCCGCAGCCTGGGGGCTACGCCGTGGCGGGCCTTCTGGCGGGTGGAGTGGCCGGCGATCGCGCCCTGGCTGGCCTCGGCCTTGTGCCTGGTGTTCTTGTATTGCTTCTCAGGTTTCGGACTGGCGCTGGTCTTGGGCGGGCAGGCCTATGCGACGGCGGAGGTCGAAATCTACACCCTGGTGGCCCATGAGCTGCAGCTGGGGCAGGCCAGTGTGTTGTCGGTTTGGATGCTGCTGCTGACAGGCGCGGTTGC
>DAINNP010000165.1:1261-5297 GCA_036735785.1 Rhodoferax sp.
GCGACTGTGCTGGGTGTTGCCCATGCCGTGGCGGCCCGCCGGGTGCTGTGGCTGCGCACCTTGGTGTTTCTGCCATTTATTGTGTCGCCGGTGATGGTGGCGTTTGGTCTATTGTTGTTGTACCCCGAGGCCAGCGGCAGTTTCGGTGTGTTGGTGGCGGCCTATGCCTTGCTGGCGTATCCCTTCGTGGCCAAAAGCGTGGCCTCGCGCTTGGATAGCTTGCCCGCCCACTATCTGGAGGCCGCCCGCAGCCTGGGCGCCAGCCCGTGGCGCTGTTTCTGGCGGGTCACGCTCCCCTTGTTGGCACCGGCTTTGCGCCGGGGCATGGCCTTTGCGGCTGCCACCGCCGTGGGCGAGTTTGCAGTGAGCCTGTTTTTATCGCGCCCCGAGTGGGCCACACTCACGACCTTGATTTATCAGCACCTGGGCAAGCCCGGTGCGGTAAATCTGGGTGCCGCGCAGGTGCTCGCCTGTGTGCTGATGGGGCTGGCACTGCTGGCGTTTGTGCTAATTGAATGGCCCGGTAAGGAAGGTGACGCGCGTGCTTGAGTTGCAATCGATCGTGAAGGAGTGGCAGCCCCCGCAGGGAGTGGCCCGGCCTTTGCTGCGCGGGGTTTCTGTCAGTGTGGCTGCCGGCGAGACGGTCGCCTTGCTTGGCTCCAGCGGCAGCGGCAAGAGCACCCTGCTGCGGATTGCGGCGGGCCTGGAGGCGGCGGATGCCGGCAGCGTTCGCATGGACGGCCAAGACATCACCGCGCTGCCGCCCGAGCGCCGGGGCTTTGCCCTGATGTTCCAGGACTTTGCCCTGTTCCCCCACCTGAATGTGCAAGACAACGTGGCCTTCGGCCTGGTGGAGCAGCGGGTGCCCCGCAAAGCGGCCCGGGACCAGGCGGTGGCGATGTTGGCTAGGTTCGGTTTGTCGGCATACACCCATTCCAAGGTCTGGCAACTGTCGGGCGGGGAGCAGCAGCGGGTGGCATTGGCCCGGGCTTTGATCACGCGTCCGCGTGCCTTGTTGCTTGACGAGCCTTTTTCCGCCTTGGACGCCGACCTGCGCCTGCAACTGCGTGCCGAATTCAAGGCCCATATTGCCGAGCACCGCATGGCCACGCTCTGGGTGACCCACGATGAAGCCGAGGCCCGCGCCATGGCGGTGCGGGGCTACCGGCTGCAGAACGGTGTTTTTTACCCGATTTGGTGAAAAAAGGCTGGGCAACAGTCCATTCGGCTCATCGAGAAAATAGTGCAGAGCCGGTAACCTCGCGCCATATTTGAAAAGGTCCTCCCCATGTTCACTCCCTACCTGAAGCGCGTCGCGGTAGTTACCGGTCTTGCCATGGCTGCTTTGTCAGCGCAAGCAACCGTGTCGCCAGCGAATACATTCGACACCATTTACGGCGCCAATTTCACCAATTTGAGCAGCACCTATAGCACCACCTTCCTGGGTGGCACGGTGGCCAGCTTTGCGGCTAAAAACGACGGTGCGACTGCGCGTTTCAGCTTCAAGGATCCGCAAGGCGGCTACAAGGGCGTCGGGGTGTCTCCGAGCCACGGGAACGGCCGTACCCCTGGTGAAATCGACATCGGTGAAACCATTACCGGTTCTTTCTCCCGCGGTGTGCTGGTCAAAAACTTCAGCGTCGGCCTCTTGTTTAATGGCCCCGAATACCACGATGTGCAAGAGAAAGCCATTGTCTCGGTCTTGTATGCCGACCACACCACCGCCAATTTCAGCTTGATTGCGACCGGCAACACTGTGGCACTGTGGAATGGCTCCAGCACGCAAGTGACCAATTTGAGCCCGGCGACGGTGAATAAAGGTGGGGCTTGGTCGGTGGCCAACCCCTTTGGCAACAAGTTGGTGAGCCAAGTGACTTTTGGTGCGGCGATGGGTGCTCGTGTCGATGGCAAAGGTACTAACCAATCGGACTACACCCTCTTGAGCATCACCGCTGCGGTTCCCGAGCCGGAAACCTATGCGATGTTGCTTGCCGGTTTGCTCGCGATTGGTGCAGCAGCGCGTCGCAAGAAATCCTCCTGATTCGCTTCGGCCAACAAAAAACCACCGCTTGCGGTGGTTTTTTTGGTCTGTACTTGGAGGTGCGGTGGGGTGCTGACCCTGGCGGGCCCTTCATTGACGATTAACGGACCAGGGGCATCACACTGCCTTTGAGTACGAACGAGGGATAGATAGCGCTGAACTTTTTGTACAGGTAATCGCCGCGGGTTTCCCGCTGAATGGTGGTCCTCAAGTATTTCAAAGTTCCGGCCGGCATCGAGGTGCGGGAGAGGTAGATGCCGCTCTCGCCCCAAGGCATATCGTCTATGGGCTCAACGCGCATCGTGTCGAGCATGTCTTTCATGCGCTCGTCATCCATCAGCGCGCCATACAGCGTGATCGGTGCCATGACAGTCACGTCATTTGGATTACTCCGGAGCCAGCGGGCCACACTTAGCGGGTCCGGCTCCAGCACCAGCCGGCCTTCTGCCTGCATGGTGTCAAGCAACCCCGAATAGTGGGGGCCAAAGTTAAACCCCCGCACAGCCACCAACCTGACGTTGCTTTGCTTGAGCAATTCAGGGCTGTTGGTGAACGCTTTCCTTTCCGCGCTGCCGAAAGAAATGACAGTCGCACGGTTGCGCACCATGGGGATGAAAATACCGGCGGCGTCGCGCTCCGGCGACCGCGTGACAGCGAGCATCACATCCGCTTGGCCCACCTCAAACAAGCGCTCCTGTCGGGCCCGTGGTACGGGGCTGAACACAAAAGTGCATTTGCTTTTGCTGGAAATGGCGTCGAGCAGGTCTTTGTAAATTCCGCCGACCCGTTCGCCGTTGACTGTGAGGCTCTGGCCGGTCGGGGACACGGGGACTTGCAGCTTGCGCTCGCAGGCGGCCATGGCCACGGTGCTTGCCATGAAGCCGAGGGCAACCAGCAGCGAGCTACGAATCCTGGGGGTGGGCAAGTTCACAGAGGTGCGTCTGGCGACGTAGGGCAATTTGTAACAAACAGTCTATCGCAGGCGCCCGGGTTTGTCAGCCATGGGGGTGGCGAATACCGTCGTGGTGCTGGTGCAAAACCCGATCTGCATGCTCAGTGGCTGCCATGGAGTGCGTAACCAGCACCAAGGCGCTGCCGTGTTGGCGGCATTGGGTGACCAGGGCCTGCCCGGCCAAGTGCACGGTGCCCTGATCCCACCTGTCGAGCCCGGCCATGCAGTTGAGCAAGGTGGATTTGCCAACCCCGGACTCGCCCACAATGGCCACAAACTCGCCGGGTGCTACATTCAGGTTCACATGGGTGAACACCGGGGTGCTGCCGTAGTGCTTGCCGACATCACGCAGTTGCAAGGTCATAGAGCGGCCCGCTGTTGAAGGGTGGTGCGCACGGCGTGCATTAGGGCGTCTTGGGCGCCGGCTTGGTCACAGGCGATGACGTGGCGGCGCGGCATGGAGCGCAGCCAGGTGATTTGCCGCTTGGCGAGTTGGCGGGTGGCGAATATGCCTTTGTCACGCAGCTCTGCCATGGGGGAGACGCCGGTCAGTGCCTCCCAAGCCTGGCGGTAGCCCACACAGCGCATGCTGGGCAGGTCAGGGTGCAGGTCGCCGCGCGCCATGAGTGCTTTCACCTCGTCCAGAAAGCCGCCTTGCAGCATCAGGTCAAACCGCTGGGCAATGCGGCCGTGCAACCAGGTACGGTCGGTGGGTTCTAAGGAAAAAAGGGTGCTAGCGCCCGTATTGTCTGCGCGAGCCGCTTCTTTTTTGATAGCGTCTTGCTGGGCGTGAAAGTACGACAAGGGTTGCCCCGATACCCGGTAGACCTCCAGCGCGCGCTGGATGCGCTGGCTGTCGGCCGGTGCAAGCCGGGCAGCGGTTGCGGGGTCTACGGCGGCCAGTTGGGCGTGCAGGGCTGGCCAGCCCAAGGTCGCGGCTTCGGCTTCCAGGGCGGCGCGGATTTCGGGGCTGGCTGCGGGCATGTCATCCAGCCCGTCAAACAAGGCCTTGAAGTACAGCATGGTGCCGCCCACCAGCAGGG
>DAINNP010000166.1:0-3082 GCA_036735785.1 Rhodoferax sp.
AGCGGCTGACCCACTTCACCAAGAAGTTCAGCAGTTTGGTGCGGCCCGCCGTGTAGGGCGGGAAGAACATGCGGATGCTGGGCAGCCAGCCGCCCTTGAGCACCGCACGCTCGTGCGAGAAGGCCTTGAAGCCGTAAATGCCGTGCGAGCTGCCGATGCCGGAGTTGTTGACCCCGCCGAAGGGCAGGTTGCCGTGGGCCACGTGCAGCACGCAGTGGTTGACGCAGGCGCCGCCGGAGCTGGTGTTGGTGAGCACGGTGTCGATGTTGCTCTGGTTGCTGCTCCAGATATACAGGGCCAGCGGCTTCTGGTCGGCGTTGATGGAGGTGATGACCTGTTGCAGGTCGGTGTAGGGAATGATGGGCAGCACCGGGCCGAAGATTTCCTCCTGCATCAGGGTGGAGTCCATGGGCACGTTGTCGACCAGGGTGGGCGCAATGTAGTTTCCAGCCGTGTCCACCTCGCCGCCACTCAGCACCCGTGCGCCGCGCGAAGTGGCGTCTTTGAGCAGGCCTTCGATGCGCTGGGTGTGGCGCTGGTTGATGATGTGGGTGAAGTCCGCGTTGCTGCGCTGGCTCTGGGCGCTGTCGCCATAGCGGGCCTTGATGACGGCCTGGCAGGCGGCCACAAATGCATCGCGCACCGAGGCGTGCACATACAGGTAGTCGGGCGCCACGCAGGTCTGGCCGGCGTTGACGAACTTGCCCCACATGAGGGTTTCAGCCGCCTTTTGCAGGTCGGCGGTCTCGTCCACGATGGTGGGGGACTTGCCGCCCAGCTCCAGGGTCACGCTGGTCAGGTTCTTGGCCGCAGCCGCCATGACCACCTTGCCCACGGCGGGTGAGCCGGTAAAGAAGATGTGGTCAAACGGCATGGCCAGCAAGGCCTGCGAGGTGACCAGTGCCCCTTCAAACAAAGCCACTTCATGCGCCGGGAAGGCCTTGGCCACGATGCTGGCCAGCACCTGGGCCACGCGCGGCGCCATCTCCGAGGGCTTGAGGATGGCGGTGTTGCCTGCCGCCAAGGCGGACACCAGCGGGCTGAGCATCAGGTACAGGGGGTAGTTCCAGGGCGCAATGATCAGGCAGCGGCCGCGGGGCTGGTACTGCACATGGGCGCTGTTGCCCATGGTGAGTTCGGTGGCGCGAATGCGGGTAGGGCGCATCCAGCCTTTCAGGCATTTGATGTTGTGGCGGATTTCGTCCAGGCTGGGCACGATTTCGGTGCCGTCCACTTCAAAGCGGGGTTTGTGAAAGTCGGCGACGAAGGCTTCGTAGAGCGCCTCTTTGTGCGCCATCAGGCTGGTGCGTAACCGTTCCAAACGTTCAATCCGCTCGGCCGCGGTGGACTGGCGCCAGGCCAGCGCAGTGGCCCGCTGAGCCTCGAAGGTGGTTTGCATCAGTTGCGGGTTGGCATCTTGATTGGCTTGGCTCATGCGGTGGCTCCTGGCAATAGAGGGGGGCGCGTGCGCTTATTGTGTGGCGCTGCGCTTTGGCAGCAGGCATTGTGGGGGCAAGTGCAGGGGCCCGCTGTCGCTGGGGTGCAGTTTTGAGCCGCTACTCCAAACCAGATGGGGGTTGACCCTAGGCCGCTTGGCGAAACGTCAGGTTGATGCGGCAAGCGCCCGTCAAAGGGTGGTTGCCATGCGGCACAGCGCGCACTCCGTGGTAGCGCAGCCTGGCCGGGCCACCCCACACCAGCACATCGCCGTGGTGCAACAACACGGTTTGCACCGGCTCGCCCCGCTCCAGCCCGCCCAACTCGAACACGGCCGGAAGACCCAGCGACACCGACACGATAGGCGCCTCGTAATCCACCTCGTTTTTGTCCTGGTGCAGGGTCATGCGGGCACCGGGCGCATAGCGGTTGATCAGGCACGCATCTGCCTCAAAACCGGGGTAGCCGGCAAGCGCTGCCATGCGGTTTGCCAAGGTTTTGAAGGCTAGCGGCATGGCCGGCCAAGGAGCACCGGTGAGCGGGTCAAAGCGCTGGTAACGATAGCCTGCTGCATCGCTCACCCATCCCCAAGGTCCGCAATTGCTCATGGCCACCGACATGCGAAGCCCGCCCGGCGTGCTGAGGTGCCGCCACGGGCTGATCTGGGTGATGCGTTGTACATCCGCCCACAGCGCAGGAGCGTCCGCAACGGCGATGCTGGCCAAGGCGCAAGCGCCAGGGCAGAGCATGTGGGGCGGTGCAGGGGTGGGCGACGAGTCGCCAAAGAGATCGAGGTTCACAGTGAACCCAGCCAAGGTGCGCCGATGTGGCGACTTGGCTTTTCAGGGCTGCTGTTCGGTGTTGACCCGACGGGCGCCGTCGAAGCGCTTGGCCCAATAGCTGATACCCATGTCTTCCACCCGCACTTCGGCGCCTGGCTTGGGGGCGTGGATGAATTTGCCGTTGCCGACATAGATGCCGACGTGGCTGAAGGTACGGCGCATGGTATTGAAGAACACCAGATCGCCGGGTTGCAATTCGTGCTTGTCAATTTTTTGAGTGGCCGCAGCTTGCTCAGAAGCCTGGCGTGGCAGCAGCAGTCCGGCAGTTTGCTGGTAGATGGCGCGCACAAAGCCGCTGCAATCAAAACCGATGTCGGCCTCGGTGCCGCCGCGTTTGTAGGGCACACCCAGAAACGCCATCGAGTTCATCACCAGTTCGGTAGCGCGGGTGCCGACTTTGTTACCGACATCACCGATCCGGGACAGCAAGCCGCGCTCCGCCAATAAGCGGGACATATCGTCGCTGGGGGCAGGGGGTTGTTGGGCGTGGGCGACGCTCAGGGTGAGCATCAGGGCACAGGCAAGGAAAAAACGCATCGGCGCACTCTAGTGGGGGAGGGCCAGTGTGTCAAGCGGTCAGATACATTTGATTTCAACGCTAACGCATTGATTCGCTTGAATATTCTGTTTGACACGGGAGAACCCGAAGGCCCTGCGCGCTTGGGAGGTTATGCTCACACTACGTTTTTTGAGAAGGATTTCGCTATGTTGATGGATGTCGACACAAGCCAGTTGGTGCTGGTGGACTACCAGGCGCGTTTGATGCCCGCCATGTTTGAATCTGAATTGGTGCTGGGCAATGC
>DAINNP010000166.1:3182-5290 GCA_036735785.1 Rhodoferax sp.
GGAGCCGGAGTCAGCTTGCCGCAAGTTGCTTATCCATAATTATGAATTCAGTTTTATGGACCCGACTGGAGACAAACAATGACAGGCTACGCCGATTTTTACCGCCGTTCCATCGATGACCGCGATGGCTTTTGGTCTGAACAAGCCGGGATGATCGACTGGCGCACCCAGCCCACCCAAGTGTGCGACTACAGCCGGCCTCCCTTCGCCAAATGGTTTGTCGGCGGTACCACTAACCTTTGCCACAACGCGGTCGACCGGCACCTGATGACCCGCCCGGACCAGCCCGCGTTGATTGCCGTCTCTACCGAAACCAATACCGAGCAGGTGTACTCGTTTGCGCAACTGCATGCGGAAGTGCAGCGCATGGCCGCCGCATTGCAAGCCTTGGGCGTCAAGCAAGGTGACCGGGTTTTGATCTACATGCCCATGATTGCCGAGGCATCGTTTGCCATGCTGGCGTGTGCCCGGATTGGTGCTATCCACACGGTGGTGTTTGGCGGCTTTGCTGCAGGCTCACTCGCTTCACGCATTGAAGACGCTTCGCCGGTGGTGATCGTGAGTGCAGATGCGGGCTCACGCGGCGGCAAAGTGGTGGAGTACAAGCCCTTGCTGGATGAGGCGATTGCCACCTCCAGCCACAAGCCAGCCGCGGTGCTGATGGTGGACCGCAAGTTGGCCCCGATGCAGCTGGTCGCCGGGCGGGATCACCTGTGGGCTGAGTTGCGCCAAGCCCACTTGGAAACCCAAGTCCCGTGTGTCTGGCTGGATTCAGCCCACCCCAGCTATACCCTGTACACCAGTGGCACCACCGGCAAACCCAAGGGGGTGCAGCGCGATACCGGAGGCTACGCAGTGGCCTTGGCGGCCAGCATGAAGCATATTTTTTGCGGCAACCCGGGGGAAACCTTCTTTTCCACCAGCGACATTGGTTGGGTGGTGGGGCACAGTTACATCATTTATGGCCCTTTGATCGCCGGCATGGCGACCATCATGTACGAGGGCCTGCCGACCCGGCCCGACGGCGGAGTGTGGTGGAGCCTGGTCGAGAAATACAAGGTGACCGTCATGTTCAGCGCGCCGACCGCGGTGCGAGTGCTCAAGAAACAAGACCCGGCGCTGTTGAGCAAATATGACCTGTCGAGCCTGCGGGCCCTGTTTTTGGCCGGGGAGCCGCTCGATGAGCCGACCGCCCAGTGGATCAGCCAGAGCCTGGGCAAGCCCATCATCGATAACTATTGGCAAACAGAGACCGGCTGGCCGATCCTGACGATTGCGAACGGGGTTGAAAAAGCACCAAGCAAGTTCGGCAGCCCGGGTGTGGCCATGTATGGCTACAACATCAAGCTGATCGATGAAAACACCTCGGAAGAGCTCACCGGTCCTGACCAAAAAGGCGTGGTGGCGATTGAAGGCCCCTTGCCGCCAGGGTGTATGCAAACCGTGTGGCGTGACGACGAGCGTTTCGTGAAGACGTACTGGAGCAGCATTCCCGGCAAGCAGCTTTACAGCACCTTCGACTGGGCAGTTCGTGACAAGGATGGCTATTTCTTTATCCTGGGCCGCACCGACGATGTGATCAACGTGGCGGGCCACCGGCTGGGCACCCGGGAGATTGAAGAAAGCATTTCCAGCCATCCCAATGTGTCTGAAGTTGCCGTGGTGGGGGTGGCAGACGCGCTCAAGGGGCAGGTGGCAGTGGCCTTTGTGGTGGTGAAAGATGCCAGTGGCTTGGGCGATGAGGCTGCGAAACTCAAGCTGGAAGGCGACATCATGAAAGTGGTGGACCAGTCGATTGGTGCCGTGGGGCGCCCGGCGCGGGTGCGATTTGTCTCGGTTCTCCCCAAAACCCGCAGTGGTAAGTTGCTGCGCCGCGCCATTCAGGCTGTATGCGAGGGCCGCGATCCCGGTGACCTGACCACCATGGAAGATCCTGGCGCACTGCAGCAGATCCGCGAGCTGCTCGCATAAATCGGCATGAGGGTATGCACGAAGTGCATACCCTCGCCAAGTCTTTACTATCCCTCAAAATCATTCAGTGGCACAATTCGCGCTGCAATGAAGGCCCTTCCCATGCCACAGTCGCATCCGCCAACCGGTTCAGCCGT
>DAINNP010000167.1:0-2252 GCA_036735785.1 Rhodoferax sp.
CCGCTTTGCGTCAAACCTGGCAAGCTGATGGCCAGAAACTTGGTAAACATCCAGTACACGGGTGCCGAGATCAGCAGACCGACCACGATATCCGTGATCCAGGTGCGGGCGCCGCCCAAGACCTGGCCTTGGGCCAGGCGCGCACCCCGCGATGCCAACACAAAACACAGGGCGCAACTAAAGATGAACCCTATGGTGGTGATCAACGCTGCATTCACCAGCAAGCCCACCGACATCCAGATAAATCCGGGCCAGAAGGCGGGCTCGCTGTCTTCGTCATCTTCCATGTCGAGAAAGCCGCCCTTACGGACTTCCCACAGCAAGAAACCACTGCACAGCAGCAAAGCCACGGACACCACCCACGGAAGAAAGTCAGGGCCGATACCGGCGTAACCCGCTTCTGAGGGAATGACCCATGCGCCAGCACCCAGCCCGAGGGCCAGGAGCAGCACGCCCACTGCGACGGCGGCTTCTTGCCGCGCTTTCACGACCTGGCTCATCACAGCATTCCGGAGAGGTGCATCACGCCGCGCAGGCTGGAAAACTCGTTGTCCACAAATTCGTCAAACGCTTTGCCGGTCAACACCGCAGGGGTCCACTGGTTTTTCTCGAGCGCGTCAGCCCAGCCCTTGGTCTTGGTGACCTTGACGATCAGGTCTGTCAGTGCAGCACGCTGCTCTGCGGTGATGCCAGGCGCGCCATACACACCGCGCCAGTTGCCCAACACCACGTCATAGCCTTGCTCGCGCATGGTCGGCACATTGATGCCGGGCAGGCGCTTCTCGGAAGTCACCCCGATGGCGCGCATCTTGCCCGCGGCAATGTACTCAGCGAATTCGCTGTAACCACTGCCGCCAATCGTCACGTTACCGCCCAAAATAGCCGCAGTGGCTTCGCCGCCGCCACGGAACGCAACGTAGTTGACCTTTTTGGGGTCTACGTTGACCTTGGTCGCCAGCATGGAGGCACAAATGTGCTCTGTGGATCCACGCGAACCGCCGCCCCACTTGACACTGCCGGGGTCTTTTTGCATTTGGGTGACCACGTCTTTCATGGTCTTGAGCGGAGAGTCGGCCGGCACCACGAACACGTTGTATTCGCTGGTGATGCGGGCGATCGGTGTCACCTTGTCTAGGCCAACAGCAGGCTTGCTGGTGATGATGCCACCCAGCATCACCGCGCCCATCACCATCATGGCGTTAGGGTCGCCCTTGGCGGAGTTCACAAACTGGGCCAAGCCGATCACACCGGCCGCGCCACCCTTGTTTTCGTATTGCACAGTGTCCACCAGCTTGGCGTCGATCAGTGCTTTGCCCAAGGCGCGGCCTGTGCCGTCCCAACCGCCGCCGGGGTTGGCGGGGAGCATCATTTTCAGATTGGTGGCTGCACGTGCCGACAAAGGCAGAGCACCGGCAGCAGCCATCACGGCCATGGATTTGAGGAAAGTATCGCGACGCATGGAAGTCTCCTGTGGTTATTGGTAGGGCCTATGATGCGGGCCGTGGCTGTCAAACGGCTGTCCAAATTCCCTAGGGGAAACCCGTAATTCGCACCCTGCTCTGGCCATGCATTTACTCTTGATCGAAGACGATCCCGCCCTGTTCACCACCCTGCAACGCAGCCTGGTACGTGCACAAATGCGGGTCGATGTCTGCAGCGATGGTGCACAAGCGCTCACGCACTGGAACACGCTCCAGCCCGATGTGGTGGTGCTCGACCTGAGCCTGCCGGGAGTGGACGGGCTCGACGTACTCAAGCAGGCGCGCCGCAGCGGCCTGCGCACGCCGGTTCTGATATTGACCGCGCGCGGAACGGTCGGCGACAAAGTGCTGGGCCTGAATGCCGGTGCCGACGATTACCTGCCCAAGCCGTTTGACCTCGACGAGCTGGAAGCCCGCATACGCGCCCTGCATCGCCGCAATGCCGACAACCCGACACCGCAGAGCAGCGACCTGCTGGTCGGAGAGTTGCGGCTGGATCGCAACAGCGGCGCCATCTATCACCGCCACGAGGTGTTGGACTTGACCCCTCGCGAGTTGGCCTTGATGACGGCCCTGATGTTGCGCCCGGGCCATGCGGTCAGCAAAGAACGCTTATTTGAAGTGGTGTTTCCCGGCCAAGTGGATGTGCAGTTTGAGGCGATCGAGGTGGTGGTGTATCGCCTGCGCAAGAAGCTCACCGCCATGCGGGTCAGCCTGGTGACCCTGCGCGGGCTCGGCTATTTGCTCAAGGCCGACTGAGATGGCGAGCCG
>DAINNP010000167.1:2352-5280 GCA_036735785.1 Rhodoferax sp.
CTTGAAGCGTTTGAGGCAGACAACCGCAGCCGCATGAGCTACCGGGTGTCTGACGCCAAAGGCCAATGGGTCGATGGCGAGCAAGACATCAAGGTCTGGACGGGTCAACTGCCCCAGCAGGGCCCCTATGCCGCGTTGGTAGATTTTTACGACGACACCTTCCGGGGTGATGCGGTACGGGTAGCAGTGCTGCTGCAGCCAGTGGCCAGTGGGCGGGAGCGCACCATGGCCATGGTGCAGGTGGCAGAAACGCTGGAGCTGCGCCACACCTTGGCCCGGCAGATTCTGCTCGACACACTCCAGCGGCAGCTGATTCTGATCACCGTCATTACCGCGGTGGTGATGCTGGTAGTAGACCGTGCCACCCGCCCGGTGCGGCAGCTGAGCGAAGAGCTGGAGCAGCGCAGCGAGGACGACCTGACCGCCTTGCCCGCCGGCGAATTGCCGCTGGAAATTCAACCGCTGGCGGTGGCCACCAACCATGTAATGCACAAGCTGCAACACCTGCTGGACCACCAGAAGCGCTTTGTTCGTGATGCGGCACACCAACTCCGGACCCCATTGGCGGTGCTCAAGGTGCAGGTGCAATCGGCACTGCGGGGCGACATAGCCGCCCAGGACGGACTGAAAGAAATTGCCTCCACAGTCGACCGGGCCACCCAATTGGCCAACCAAATGCTCTCGCTGGCCAAAGTGGAACAAGTGCGCCAACAACAAGACTTTGCGGCCATGGACTGGGCAGAGCCGGTGCGGACCATTGCGCTGGATTTGTCGGCCTTGGTGGGCGAAAAAGACCTCGACTTCGAACTCGTGACCGAGCCCTGTCCGGTAATGGCCCACGAATGGATGCTGCGGGAAACCATCCGTAACCTGCTGCACAACGCCGTGCGCCTATCACCGCAGGGCGGCGACTTGATGATCCGCTTGCAGCGAGATGGCGACTGGGCACAGCTCACGATCTCGGACAGCGGGCCCGGCATCAGTGATGCCCTGCGTATGCGGTTGTTTCAGCCATTTGCGGCCGGGAGCACTCACTCGGGGTCCGGTCTTGGGCTCACGATCACGCGGGAAATGGTGCTCGCGCTGGGGGGAACCATCCAGCTAAACAACCGGTATTCAGGGGGCACCTGCACCGGACTGGATGCTTGTGTACGATTACCGCTCTATCTCAGCTGAAGTTTTCGCATGCAAAGCACCCGGATCGACAAGTGGCTGTGGGCCGCACGTTTTTTCAAAACCCGCTCGCTGGCCACGGATGAGGTCCAACTCGGCCGGGTGCAGTGGGAAGGCCGGGACGTCAAACCCGCCAAAGAGGTCAAGGCCGGAGACACCCTGACAATCTGGCAAGGCAAGGTCAAAAAAGTCGTGCAGGTGCTGCTCATAAGCGAGCAACGCGGCCCGGCACCGGTGGCCCAGCTGATGTATGCAGAAACCCCGGACAGCGTGCGCGACCGTCTAGCGGCCGCCGAGCAACAACGCCTAAGCCCGGAGCCCGCCCACACAATTGCGGGCGGCCGCCCTACCAAGCGCGACCGGCGTGCCCTGCAAACCGGCTGGAACGAGCGCTGGAGCGCCTCGCTGGACTGAAGCCCCTACTGTGCTCAGCCCCTGCGCCTGACCCGCAACCATCCGGTCGAAAGCGGCGATAATCGGGGGTTACTACTGAGGCACCGAGCATCCGGCAGGAGCGCCGCACCCCTCAGGGCCCCCGCCATAGAACGACATTTGGAAAGCCCTTCTGCATGACCGCCCTCACCCCCGTATCCATTTCCCCCGTTGAAGACATCGTGGCCGACATGCGCGCCGGCCGCATCGTGATTCTGGTGGACGAAGAGGACCGTGAAAACGAAGGCGATCTGGTTCTCGCCTCGGACCACGTCACGCCCGAAGCGATCAACTTCATGGCCCGTTTTGGCCGTGGCCTGATCTGCCTGACCCTGACCCGCGAACGCTGCGAACACCTGAAGCTGCCCCCGATGGCAGCACGCAACGGCACCGTGTACAGCACCGCGTTTACCGTATCTATTGAAGCCGCTGAAGGCGTGACCACCGGCATTTCTGCCGCAGACCGCGCAAAAACCGTGCAAGCCGCGGTGGCGAAAAACGCGGTGGCGACTGATCTGGTGCAACCCGGCCACATTTTCCCGCTGCAGGCGGTGGACGGTGGCGTGCTCATGCGCGCAGGCCACACCGAAGCCGGTTGCGATCTGGCGGCCATGGCCGGCTGCAGCCCCTCGGCCGTGATCTGCGAGATCATGAAAGACGACGGCACTATGGCCCGTCTGTCCGACTTGCAGCTGTTCGCAGCCGAACACGGCTTGAAAATCGGCACGATCGCCGACCTGATTGAACACCGCAGCCGTGTCGAATCCCTGATCGAGCCCGTGGGCAGCCGCCCCATGAAAACGGCGTACGGTGAATTCACCGCCCACGCCTTCAAAGACAGCACCGGACAAGGCGTGCATCTTGCACTTGTCAAGGGCGAGTGGGACGCCGGCACTGTGGTGCCAGCGCGTGTGCATGAGCCGCTCTCGGTGCTGGACGCCTTGGAGGTCAATCGCAACATGCACTCCTGGAGTCTGGATGCCGCTTTGGCTTATATCGCCGCTGAAGGCAAAGGCGTGATGGTGCTCCTCAATTGCGGCGAAAGCGGCGAGCAGTTGCTGTGCCAATTTGAAGGCACCGCACGCGCATCTCAAGCGCCTGAACGGGGCCGCATGGACCTGCGCACCTACGGCATCGGCGCCCAGATTCTGCTCAAGTGCGGCGTGCAGAAAATGCAACTCATGGGAAGCCCGCGCCGCATGCCGAGCATGACCGGCTACGGCCTCGAAATCACCGGCTACATCAGCAAATAACTCGAATAAAGGAATCACCCATGTTTGGCGCAGACAAAGGCACCGCAGCCTCCGACCGTTTGAACGGCAA
>DAINNP010000168.1:0-5272 GCA_036735785.1 Rhodoferax sp.
GGCATGACCATGGACTTGCGCTCAGGTCCCATGATGATCTTGTCCTTGGCCTTTTCGAAGTCCTGCATTTCGACCAAACGTGCGTTGCGGCGAGCTGCCATTAGGGCTGCTTCGTTGCACAAGTTGGCCAGATCAGCACCGCTCATACCGGGAGTGCCACGGGCGATCACGCTGGCGCTCACGTCTTGGCCCAAGGGCACTTTGCGCATGTGCACGTTCAGAATCTGTTCACGGCCACGGATATCGGGCAGCGTCACATACACTTGGCGGTCAAAACGGCCGGGGCGCAGCAAAGCGGCATCCAGAATGTCAGGGCGGTTGGTCGCAGCTACCACGATCACGCCAACATTGGTCTCAAAGCCGTCCATCTCCACCAGCATCTGGTTCAGGGTTTGCTCGCGCTCGTCATTGCCACCGCCCAGGCCGGCACCGCGCTGGCGGCCGACGGCGTCGATTTCATCGATAAAGATGATGCACGGGGCGTTCTTTTTGGCGTTCTCGAACATGTCGCGCACACGGGATGCACCCACGCCGACAAACATTTCGACAAAGTCAGAACCGGAAATGCTGAAGAACGGCACTTTGGCTTCACCGGCGATCGACTTGGCCAATAGCGTTTTACCGGTACCGGGAGGGCCCACCAGCAGCAAACCGCGGGGAATACGGCCACCCAGCTTTTGAAACTTGCTGGGGTCCTTCAAGAAGTCAACCACTTCCTTGACTTCTTCTTTGGCTTCGTCGCAACCTGCCACGTCGGCAAAGGTAACGGTGTTGGTGTTCTCGTCGAGCAAGCGGGCTTTGCTCTTGCCGAAGCTGAAAGCTCCGCCCTTGCCGCCGCCTTGCATTTGGCGCATGAAGTACACCCACACGCCGATCAACAGCAGCATCGGGCCCCAGCTGACCAGCAACGTCATGAGCAAGGAGCCTTCTTCGCGGGGCTTGACATCGAACTTGACGTTGTTGGCAATCAGATCGCCCACCAGGCCGCGGTCGAGATAAGTCGCTGTCGTGCGGACTTTGCGGTCATCAGAGGTGATGGCCAGAATTTCTGTGCCGCCTTGCCCCTCTTGGATGATGGCGCTTTTGATCTGGTTATTGCGGACCTGCTCTAGGAAGTCGGAGTAGCCGACCATGCCAGACGCAGAGGCGCGCGAATCAAATTGCTTGAACACGGTGAACAGCACTAAAGCGATCACCAACCAAACTGCAACTTTAGAAAACCACTGATTATTCAAGCGAAGCTCCATTCAGGACGCGAGGGCCCTTGCCCCGCATACATGGCAACCATTTTAGGCCTTTCAAGGATGTCGCATACTTTTTTGCTTGCGGACATCCATAGAAATAGCATGGGTTTGATCAACTAAGTCTCAAAAGCCCTTCAGGCCCATCCCAATCAGGAAGGTTTCAGAAGACCGGTCCCTTGATGCTTTGGGTTTCAAGGGCTTCACGGTGACAAAGGCCTCCTTGAATTTCTGTACCACGGCGTTGTAGCTCCCGCCATGGAACACTTTGGCGACGAGCGCTCCTTGGGGTTTCATGTGGTTTTGGGCGAATTCGATGGCCAGTTCTACGAGGTACTCAATGCGGGCCGCGTCCGCAGATGAAATGCCCGACAGGTTGGGCGCCATGTCCGAGACCACCAGATCTGCCTTGTGCCCGCCCAGCGCGGCCTCCAACTGCGTCAAAGTTTCGGCCTCCCGAAAATCGCCTTGAATAAAGGTCACCCCTTCGATCGGCTCCATGGGAAGCAGGTCCAAGCCGATCAATGTGCCGTTCAGGGCCCCTGCCGCCGCCCCCTGCGGCGACATGCGCCGCCGTAGGTACTGGCTCCAGGCACCGGGGGTGCACCCCAGATCCACCACCAACTGCCCCGGTTTCACCAAGTGCAAGGTTTCATCGATCTCTTTGAGCTTGTAGGCAGCGCGCGCGCGGTAGCCCTCTTTGTTGGCCAATTTCACATAGGGGTCGTTAATATGGTCGTGTAACCACGCTTTATTGACCTTTTTGTTGCCGGCCTTGTTATCGGGCTTGTTACTTTTGCTCTGCGTTTTCATTGCGTTGATAATACCCACATGCCTCAAATCCAATTGACACCCGCTCAGCGCAAAGATCACCGCGCTGAAGCCCACCACCTTGACCCTGTTGTTATGGTCGGTGGCGATGGCCTGACTGCCAACGTAAAAAAAGAAATCGACGCCGCCCTGAATGCCCACGGACTGATCAAAGTCCGCGTGTTTTCGGACGACCGCGTAGCCCGCGACGAGATGTTCAAAACCCTGGCGGATGAGCTCAATGCTGCGCCCATCCAGCACATCGGCAAATTGCTGGTGCTCTGGCGCCCCAAGGCCACGAAGGAAAAAGCGGTTGACGAAGACCGCATGCCCGGTCCCCGCGACTTCAAGGTGTTGAAGTTCGGCCGTCCCGGCACCCGCCCCGAAGTCAAAACCTTGCGCGTTCTGGGCAACCAGCGCCTCACGCCCGGCGGCAATATCAAGCGCGCCAAGCCGAAGCCACAGACCAGCGTCAAAAAACGCAGCCAGACCTGATACCGAAAGAAAAACTGACAACCGGAGCCTCAAGCTCCGGTTTTTTTATGTCTGCTCGTCTGGTGTGTCGCCGCTGCCTGATAGTGCATCGATCATTTGGCGCAAGACGACCAAGGCGCAAATCCACTGGACCACAAACAGGCCGGTACCCAAGCGGTGCCACAAGGCAAGGTTCTCCCGCGCGACGATGCGCGGGGCAATGGCCAGTTCGACCATGAGTGCCAAGAGAACGCCGCCCACTACAAAAAGCGTAGCAGCCTGTGCAGACTCCACGGGCACCAAGCGCCGATTTGACCGAAATGCAATCAGCAACATCGCGCCACAGGCCACGGAGATCCATGTCTGGGCGCTGAACAACTTAGCCGCCATTTGCCCGGCCATGGCGGGAGTGGGCAAGTGCACAAATAGCATGGGCACAACCAGCAAGCCCAACATGCTCAGGCTCATGGCCCACGCAGCCGCCAACCAGACAGGGAGTTGCCGCATCAGATGTAGTCGACGGCCACAACCTCGTAGGCACGCTCACCACCGGGTGCGAGTACTACTGCGGTGTCACCCACCTCTTTGCCGATCAAGGCACGGGCAATCGGACTGCTGATGTTGATCAGGCCTTGCTTGAGGTCTGCCTCGTCTTCGCCCACGATCTGGTACTTGACCTGCTGGCCGCTTTCTTCGTCTTCCAACTGCACGGTCGCGCCGAAAACGACACGGCCATCGGCCTGGATCGATGCAGGATCGATCACTTGCGCCGCGGACAGTTTTCCTTCCACTTCCTGAATACGGCCTTCAATAAAGCCTTGGCGCTCTTTGGCTGCGTCGTAATCAGCGTTTTCGCTCAAATCGCCTTGGGCACGGGCCTCAGCGATGGCCTGAATGACCGAGGGGCGCTCGACGGTTTTGAGCTTGTGCAGTTCGGCTTTGAGCATTTCAGCGCCGCGCTTGGTGATGGGATAGGTTGCCATGGTGTCTCTAGCTAGGTTTTACAGAGCCTCAAAGTACAAGGACAGTGCGGCGCTTGCGCGCGGCACTGTCCTATGCGGTTGGCACGATTATGCCAAGTTATTGGGCCCCCACGCTCCGCCGCTAAACGGGTCGCTGCCCCCCAACAATGGGGGCCGCGTTTTAGCTTGGGGCGGCCCGGCGCTCAAACAAGCACTTCAAGCCAGGAGTTCTGCGTGCATCTCCTGCACAGAAATCACACCCAGGCTGTCGAGATATTTCATGCCTTCGACGGCTGCTTCTGCACCGGCAATCGTGGTGTACGTGGTAACACGGGCCAGCAATGCGGAAGTGCGGATCAGGCGGGAGTCTGCAATCGCATTGCGGCGCTCTTCCACCGTGTTCACCACCATCGAAATTTCTTCGTTTTTGATGGTGTCCACAATGTGCGGGCGACCTTCGGTGACCTTGTTCACCACGCCGCAGGCCACACCCGCTGCGTTGATAGCCGCGGCAGTGCCCTTGGTAGCCACCACTTCAAAGCCCAGGCCGACCAGCTTGCGTGCGACTTCCACCGCACGGGGCTTGTCCGCTTGCTTTACCGAGATAAACGCCTTGCCGCCGCGTGGGAGCTTGGCGCCTGCGCCAAGTTGGCTCTTCACAAAAGCTTCGCCAAAGGTCTTGCCCACGCCCATGACTTCACCCGTAGACTTCATTTCAGGTCCGAGGATGGTGTCCACACCGGGGAACTTCACGAAGGGGAATACCGCTTCTTTGACGCTGAAGTAAGGCGGAGTCACTTCTTTGCTGATGCCTTGGCTTGCCAATGACTGGCCTGCCATGCAACGCGCGGCAACCTTGGCCAACTGAATGCCAGTCGCCTTGGAAACAAACGGCACGGTGCGGCTGGCACGGGGGTTCACTTCCAACACGTAGATGACATCTTTGCCATCCACGTTTTGGATGGCGAACTGCACGTTCATCAAGCCGACCACATTCAAAGCACCCGCCATGGCCTTGGTCTGACGCTTGATCTCGGCGACGGTGTCCGCATGCAGACTGAAAGGTGGCAGGGAGCAGGCAGAGTCACCGCTGTGCACGCCGGCTTGCTCAATGTGCTCCATCACACCACCAATGAACGTCGCACCGGTGTTATCGCGAATGCAGTCCACATCGCACTCGATCGCATCGTTCAAGAAGCGGTCCAGCAGAACAGGACTGTCGTTGCTGACCTTGACGGCCTCGCGCATGTAGCGCTCCAGGTCGCGCTGCTCGTGCACGATTTCCATCGCGCGGCCACCCAGCACATAGCTGGGGCGCACTACGAGGGGGTAACCCAAAGCAGCGGCCTTTTCCAGCGCTTCCGGCTCTGTACGGGCGGTCGCGTTCGGCGGCTGGCGCAGGTTCAGAGCGTGCAACAGCTTCTGGAAGCGCTCACGGTCTTCAGCCGCATCGATCATGTCAGGCGTGGTGCCAATGATGGGCACGCCGTTGGCCTCGAGGTCGAGCGCCAACTTCAAAGGCGTCTGGCCACCGTACTGCACGATCACGCCGACCGGCTTTTCTTTGTCCACGATTTCCAGCACGTCTTCAAGCGTCAAGGGTTCGAAGTACAGGCGGTCAGAGGTGTCGTAGTCGGTGGACACGGTCTCAGGGTTGCAGTTGACCATGATGGTCTCGTACCCGTCTTCACGCATGGCCAAAGCGGCGTGCACACAGCAGTAATCAAACTCGATACCCTGGCCGATGCGGTTGGGGCCACCGCCCAGCACCATGATCTTTTTCTT
>DAINNP010000169.1:0-5252 GCA_036735785.1 Rhodoferax sp.
GGTGCTTCATACCGATGCAAGCCGCCATCGCCACTGCAGGGTGGGCCATGGCGATATTTTCGACATCGATGGAACTGATCCACTCGCCGCCGGACTTGATCACGTCCTTGCTGCGGTCGGTGATTTGCATGAAGCCGTCTGGATCGATAGTGGCCACGTCGCCGGTGGGGAACCAGCCATCGACCAAGGGTGAGCCGCCCTCGCCCTTGAAGTATTCGCTGATGACCCAGGGGCCTTTGACCAGCAGGTCGCCATAGGCTTTGCCGTCCCATGGCAGCTCGGCGCCCTCGCCGTCCACGATCTTCATGTCCACGCCGTAAATGCCGCGGCCTTGCTTGAGGCGGACCTTCATTTTGTCGGCGGAGTCCATGGCGAGGTGCTTGTTCTTCAGGGTACACACCGTACCCAAAGGCGACATCTCCGTCATGCCCCAGGCATGGAGCACTTCCACGCCGTACACATCATTGAAGGCGGTAATCATGGCCGGCGGACACGCCGAGCCACCAATCACGGTGCGCTTCAGGGTCGAGAAGCGCAGGCCGCCTGCTTGCATATGACCCAGCATCATTTGCCACACGGTGGGCACACCGGCCGCGAAACTCACCTTCTCGGCTTCAATCAACTCAAAAATGGACTTGCCGTCCATCGCCGGGCCGGGGAACACCAATTTGGCGCCGGTCATGGCAGCCGAATACGGCAAGCCCCAGGCGTTGACGTGGAACATGGGCACCACCGGCAGCACCGCATCGCGGGCGCTCATATTGAGCGCATCCGGCAATGCGCCAGACATCGCATGCAGCAGCGTGGAGCGGTGGCTGTACAGCGCCGCTTTGGGGTTACCGGTAGTGCCGCTGGTGTAGCACATGCTGGAGGCCGAGTTCTCGTCAAACTCGGGCCAGGTGTAGGTGGCGGGCTGCTGGCCGATCCAAGCCTCGTAGCTTTGCAGGCCGGGAATGCCGGAGTCGGCGGGCAGCTTGTCCGCATCGCACAGTGCGATGAAATGCTTGATGGTGGTGCAGCGGCTGTGCACGGCTTGCACGATGGGCAAAAAGCTCATGTCGAAACACAACACCTGATCTTCGGCGTGGTTGGCGATCCAGACAATCTGGTCCGGGTGCAAGCGCGGGTTCAGGGTGTGCAGCACGCGACCCGAACCACTCACCCCGAAATACAACTCCAAGTGGCGGTAGCCGTTCCAAGCCAATGTGGCTACGCGGTCGCTAAACGCTAGGTTCAGGCCATCGAGGGCGTTGGCCACTTTGCGGGAACGGGCGGCCACCTCTTTGTAATTGGTGCGGTGAATATCGCCCTCCACCCGGCGGGAAATCACTTCGCCTTCGCCATGATGGCGCTCGGCAAAGTCAATCAAGGTGGAGATCAGCAACTGCTGGCTTTGCATCAGACCTAACATCAAGTCACCTCTGTCTAAATTTTTGTAACAAACACACCAACACCGGAAACAACCTGTTGCAACTTCGGCGACTCACATAGTACTGCGAGCAAGTCCCCTCGGAGACGCTGAATTAGTCATATGCGGGACAATTCACTTATGCCCAATTTGCCCCCTGCGCCCGACGCTCTGGACCTCCCCCTCCGCTGGAATAACCGCTTTGCCACACTGGGAGACGCGTTCTATGCGCCCCTGTCCCCCACCCCGCTTCCGGCACCGTATTGGGTGGGCACCAGCGCAGCCGCCGCGCGCAGCGCCGGTTGGGATGAGGCTTTGTTGCGCGACCCGGAGGTGTTGCAGGCACTGACCGGCAACCGCCCGCTGACCGGCAGCATGCCCTTGGCTAGCGTGTACAGCGGCCACCAGTTCGGCCAATGGGCCGGGCAGTTGGGCGACGGCCGCGCGATCCTGTTGGGCGAAGTCGACGGCTTGGAAGTGCAGCTCAAGGGCGCGGGCTTGACCCCCTTCTCCCGCATGGGTGATGGCCGGGCTGTGTTGCGCAGCAGCATCCGCGAGTTTCTGGCCAGTGAGGCGATGCATGGTCTGGGCGTGCCCACGTCACGCGCGCTGTGTGTCACCGGGTCCGATGCGCCGGTGCGGCGCGAGACGATAGAAACAGCCGCGGTGGTGACGCGCATGGCCCCGAGCTTTATCCGCTTCGGGCACTTTGAACACTTTTGCCACCACGGCATGCCCGGCGAGCTGAAAACCTTGGCCGATTTTGTGATCGACAACTACTACCCCGAGTGCCGCACCGAGGCGCGCTGGAACGGCAACCCCTATGTGGCGCTGCTGGCCGCAGTGACGGCGCGGACCGCCGAGATGGTGGCGCACTGGCAGGCAGTGGGCTTTTGCCATGGCGTGATGAACACCGACAACATGAGCATCTTGGGCCTGACGATCGATTACGGGCCCTTCCAGTTCATGGACGCTTACGACCCCGGTCATATCTGCAACCACTCGGACACGGGCGGCCGCTACGCTTTTTACAAGCAGCCGAACGTGGCTTACTGGAACCTGTTTTGCTTGGGCCAGGCCATGATGCCGCTGATCGGTGAGCAGGAACACGCCATTGCCGCCCTCGAAACCTTCAAAGACCTGTACCCGCAGGCGTTTGCCCGTCGGATGGCGGCCAAGCTCGGTTTTACCGAAGTGCAAGAGGCCCAGAAGCCGGTCATTGAAGGCATCTTGAAGTTGCTGGCTGCTGACAAAGTCGACTTCACTATCTTCTGGCGGCGCCTCAGCCACTGGGTGGCTGACCCGGCGGCAGCTGCTGATTCGGTGCGCGACCTGTTCCTGGACAGAGCCGGCTTTGACGCCTGGTTGCTATCTTATTCGGAGCTACTCGCGCAGATATCACGTGCGCTAGCCGCTGATTTGATGCTCAAAACTAACCCCAAATATGTGTTGCGCAACCACCTCGGCGAACAAGCTATCCAAGCGGCCCGGCAAAAGGATTTCAGCGTGGTCGCCGACTTGCTGAAAGTGTTGGAGACACCCTACGACGAACATCCGGAGTTCGAGGCCTGGGCCGGATTTCCGCCCGACTGGGCCGCGCAGATTTCCATCAGCTGCAGCTCTTGAACTTTCAGCGCTGCCTTGCATCCACCTACCCCAGGAGTTCACATGACATTCCCTATCCAAAAAACCGACGCTGAATGGAAAGCCCTGCTCGCCGAAAAAGGCGCGGAGCCGGTCGCGTTTCAGGTGACCCGCCACGCCGCCACCGAGCGGCCTTTTACTGGCAAGTTTGAGACCCACTGGGCGGACGGCAGCTACCACTGCATGTGCTGCAGCGCCAAGCTGTTTGACTCCGACACCAAGTTTGACGCGCATTGCGGCTGGCCCAGCTTCTCGCTCGCGATTCCGGGTGCCATTACCGAAATCACCGACCGCAGCCACGGCATGGTGCGGGTCGAGACTGTGTGCAGCCAGTGCGGCGCTCACTTGGGGCATGTGTTCCCCGATGGCCCTACCGACACCGGTTTGCGCTACTGCATGAACTCGGCCTCGCTACACTTCACGCCCAAATGAAAACACTCCTCGACTTCATCCCCATCCTCTTGTTCTTTGCGGCCTACAAGCTGCATGACACCTTTGGCATCAGCAAAGACGAAGCGATCTATTTCGCCACGCCGGTGCTGATGGCTGCCACCGTGGCGCAAATGGCGATCATTTATTGGATCGACAAGAAGCTCACCACCATGCACAAGATCACCTTGGGCATGATTCTGGTGTTCGGCGGCATCACGCTGCTCTTGCACGACAAGCGCTTCATCATGTGGAAGCCCACCGTGCTGTACGCGGGCATGGCGATTGCACTGGCCGTGGCGGTGTGGGGCATGAAGATCAACTTCCTCAAGTCCATGTTGGGCAGCCAGTTGGAACTCCCCGACCCGGTGTGGCACAAGCTCAATATCGCCTGGATCGGGTACACCCTGTTTATGGCGATCAGTAACGGTTATGTGGCCGCGTATTTCAGCGAAGACGCGTGGGCCAACTTCAAACTCTGGGGTTATGTGTTCCCGCTGGCCTTTTTGATTGGCCAGGGCCTCTACATTTCGCCTTATCTCAAGGGCGATAGCGCACCCGAGGAGCCCCCCAAGCCATGAGCGCCCTGGCCCCTACTTCCCACAACCTGGAGCAGCGCCTGCAGGCCAAATTGCAGCCGCTGCGCCTCGAAGTGCTCGATGAAAGCTATCAGCATGCCGGCCATGTGGGTGCCAATGACAGCGGTGTCGGCACCCATTTCCGGGTGCGGATTGCTTCACCTTTATTTACCGGTTTGAGCCGCGTAGCACGGCATCGCCTTGTGTATGATTCGTTGCAAGATTTCATTGATCAAGGCCTTCATGCCTTGGCCATTGAGGCCGAAGCCTCGCCCTCTGGCAACACTAAGATTTAAGCATTCCTGAAGGAAACGGTATGAAGAAGCACATTTTGTCCTCCTTGGCTGTAGCCAGCCTGATGGCGGTCTCCCAAGGCGCTATGGCGCAGAACATTGCCATCGTGAACGGCAAGGCAGTTCCCACTGCGCGCATGGAAGCCCTGGCCCAGCAGGTCGCCCGCTCCGGCCGCCCTGTGACGCCCGAAATGCAAGGCCAGATGCGCGAGGAAATCATCGCTCGCGAAATTTTTGTGCAAGAAGCGCAGGCACGCGGCCTGGACGCGACGGATGACTACAAAAATCAGCTCGACCTGACCCGCCAGTCCATCCTGATCCGCGAGTTGTTTGCTGACTTCCAGAAAAAGAACCCGGTCACCGACGAAGAAACCAAGGCTGAGTACGACAAGTTTGCCTCGGCCAACGCAGGCAAAGAGTACCGCGCCCGCCATATCCTGGTGGAAAAAGAAGACCAGGCCAAGGCCCTGATTGCCCAGCTGAAAAAAGGCGCCAAGTTTGAAGATCTGGCCAAGAAGAACTCCAAAGACCCAGGCTCTGGTGCCAATGGTGGTGACCTCGATTGGGCCAACGCCAGCAGCTACGTGAAAGAGTTCTCGGACGCGCTGGTGGCCTTGTCCAAGGGCAAGATGACCGACACTCCGGTCAAGACCCAGTTCGGTTTCCACATCATCCGTTTGGATGACCTGCGCGAAGCCCAGTTGCCCAAGTACGAAGATGTGAAGCCGCAAATCGCCCAGCAACTGCAGCAACAAAAGATTGCCAAGTTCCAGGAAGACCTGCGCGCTAAAGCCAAGGTCGAATAAGCCTCTACAGGCTGATTCCCATCAAGCGGCTTCGGCCGCTTTTTTGTTGCCTGTCACTGGCTTGCGCCCCAAGGCCGCTGCACCCGGCAAAGGG